>NZ_JBNNIW010000003.1:0-205183 GCF_050269715.1 Halomonas sp. NPDC076908
ATTGATCCCTCGTTCCCATGATGCATAAGGGTGGGCAAAATAAATATCCGCCTCCAGACCTTTCGCTATATCCTCGTGCCCAGAAAATTCAAGACCATTATCCAAGGTGATGGTTTTGATTCTGGCTTTGAGCGACGCCAAATGCTCAATCGCTGCAGCCGCCAGCAGGTCGGCTCTTTTGCCCGTCAGGCGAACAATGACCGTATACAGCGTCTTACGCTCAACCATCGTCAGCAGAACGCCCTTGCGACCCTTGCCGATGATCGTATCGCCTTCCCAGTCACCAATTCGGCTACGCCGGTCAACGACCGCAGGGCGCTCATCAATACTCACTCTGTTCTTGATCTTCCCTCGCCGATCATAGCTGCCATAGCGCTTGCGATAGGGCTTTGACGCTACCCGAAGATGCCTATACAAATCGCCACCGTTGGCCTTGTCTGCGTAAATCAACTGGTAAATCGTCTCGTGGTGCAGACATACGCCTGTGTGCCTTCTCAGGTAATCGGCAACCTGCTGCGGACTCAGCTCCTGACGAAGCAAGGTTTCTATCTCACCTCGCACCTCGTCCGTCACCTTCCGTGCCTTGTAGGCATCATGCCTCCTAGCGCTCGACAGCTTCTGTGCCTGCCCAGGCCGATAACCTCGAAGCCCTCTGTTACGGCGAAGCTCCCGGCTGATCGTGGACGGACTCCGCTCCATTTTCTCCGCTATCGCCAATTGGCTGTGGCCTGCTTTTTTTAGAATGTAAATCTGGTATCGTTCGTTTTCGGTCAGCTGGTTGTAGCTCATCAGTGCTTTTCTCTTGGTCGGGAGGAGCGCCGACTCTACCAGCTGGCCGCCCTCTTACCAATTGCACTTATTATCCGAAACCGCGAGGTAATACGTTTCAAAATCATTGACTAATATTTAACATCATCAAAGATGGGCTTGTCGATTGCATGCCATGGTGGTCGAGAGCGGAACATCGTGCAATGCATAGATGTCGTATTGCTGTGTTCTTTCACCAGGATAGGCATATGGATCGCGTATTTGCATGGGATCATCAACACAGCCAAGTGGTGTACCGCATCCCTGGGCATCATTATGCAGACGGTCGAGATGATAGCGATTTGTCACCGGTATGGCTGCCTGCAGATGAATCAGATTTACCAGAAGGCATCACGGTGGATGATCTACGTAAAGTTGATGTAAAAGACTAGCTTAGTTAGCACGCCCCACTCATTTGTCGTGTGTGTATAAGCAATGCGAGTGGAGGCTCTACTGATAGCCTCCACTTTTTTTAGATCAACTACCGTACTGCTGATTCAGGGTTTTCACTTCTTCATCAGCCTCAGGTTTTGTTACACAGCGGTGCCTGACTAGCTCTCCATCCCTCGCACTCTCTTCCCGGGTATCCACTATCCACCACTCTGGCTGTGAATCGATTTCTGCTCCTTCTTTTACTGCTCGATAGACGACAAAAGTCGACATTCTCCTCTCCTTGGTATGTGAGCCAGCTTTAACTGTAGACCAACTATAGCTTTTTGACGCCTCATCACGCCGATGAGCGTCAATAAGTATGTTTGTTTGTTCGTTGTTCGATGCCCGTCACCGTTAGGCCATCAAAAATAAAGACTACGTATTCAATAGATTATACTAAAGTATATTCCATATTTTTCAAGTGTTTATTGACGAAAGTAAAAACATTTAGATGAAAATATTGAATACGTAGTCTTTTTCTTCTAGAACTAGCCATGTTGAATTTTGCCAGGCTTGGTTCAAAGGCCGGGCAATGAACTCGCAACAAAAATAATGACAACCGGAGATTAACTCATGAATCACTTCCAACTTACTCCACGCAAAATCTCGGCATTAGCGGGCGCTATCGCTCTGGCAATGGCAACCACTGCGGCTGCGCAAGCAGAGCGGGTTATTGACGTAAGTTTGCCACTGGGCCCTGACTCCCAGCAGGGGGTTGGCGTATTGAAGTTTGGCGAAGAGTTGGAGCGGCTTTCAGAAGGGCGCCTGAGCATTGAGCCCCACTATAACAATGCATTAGGGGCCGAACGTGAAGTGGTAGAGGGAATGGGGTTCGGCATTATTGATGCCGGCATTACTTCAACAGGGCCAATGGGCGGCTTTGTCGATCAATTTATGCTGTTTGATTTACCCTATATTTTTGAAAATCATGACCATGCGTATGCTTTTCTAGACAGTGAGCATGGCGAAGAACTCGCTCGTCTGGCTGAAGAGCAGATGAACGTTAAGTTCTTGGCATGGATGGAAAACGGCTTCCGTCATAACACGAATTCGGTGCGTGCACTTAACAGTCCTGAAGACCTTCAGGGGATTAATCACCGGACTCAAGAGAGCAGGGTACAGGTAGACACCTGGGAAGCGTTGGGTGCTAATGCAACCCCAATGGCTTGGACTGAGGTCTATACCGCACTTCAGCAGGGGGTAATGGATAGCCAGGAGAACCCACTGCCCACTATTTACGATGTGAATTTTTATGAAGTGCAGGATTACCTAAACATGACTCAGCATGTCTACTCACCGGCGCCGCTGATGATGGGATTGGATCTCTTTAATTCGTTCAGCGAAGAAGACCAGAGCATTATTCTTGAAGCAGCACAATTAGCCTTACCCTTCCAGCGCGAAGCCAGCCAAGAACTAGAACAGCGCTATCTTGTTCAGCTTGAAGAACTCGGCATGACCGTCACCCAGCCTGATCTTGAGCCTTTCCGTGAAGCAGTGCGCCCTGTGATTGAGCAGTGGTCGCCTACAGTGGGTGAAGAGTTGGTTGAGGCTGCTCTCAACTTTGATTACTGAGCCCAGGAAATACGCGGGGGGAACTCCTCCCGCGCTCTTTCGTAAATGGTGAGGCAGCTATGAAGTCTTCTCTAATGCTGATCAACAGAGTCATTGACCAGTTTAATCGTGTCGTCGGCTGGGGCTTGGCGTTCCTGCTACTGACCATGACGGTGCTGATCTTCTGGCAAGTGTTTGCCCGATTCGTTGTAGGCAAGCCGTTATTTTTTTCGGATGAAATAGCCCGTTTTGCGATGATTTGGCTGACCTTTATTGGCGCGGGCTACGCCTATCGAAAGGGTACGCTGATTTCAGTCGATATCCTTTTGGAGTATTCAGGCCCACGATTCGCTTGCGTGTTACGCGTGCTAGTGGTGCTTTGTTCGGCGCTGTTTGCTCTGATTATCATCAAATATGGGTTTGATCTGGTGGGGCGTGTAGCTAGCCAGACGGCACCCAGCACTCGTGTATCAATGATGTGGCCATATATGGCAGTACCGTTAGGCGGCATTGTGATTCTTGTTAATAGTGTAGCGCTGCTTATTGATGAGGTCGTTGGTAAAGAGCATCCCAAACAGGCGGAAATTCAACCGCCGGAGGTTAGCTAATTATGGCCATCATGCTATTCCTCCTGCTGTTAGGGCTGTTTCTAGTGGGGGTGCCGATTGCCTTTTCATTGGGGTTGGCGTCCGCTATTACCGTATGGCATGGCGACTTAATGCCCATGCTGATTGTAACTCAGCAGCTTATTGGCTCTGTGAATTCGTTTCCGTTGATGGCAATTCCGTTTTTTATTCTGGCGGGTTTCCTGATGCAGCACGGCGGAATTTCCGAGCGCTTGGTTAATTTTTCAAACACACTGGTGGGCGGTATGACCGGTGGGTTGGCCATGGTGGCGATTGTCACGTCGCTGTTTTTTGCCGCTATCTCCGGTTCCGGTGCAGCCACTACCGCGGCAATTGGCTCCATCTTAATTCCTGCGATGATTGCCCGTGGTTACCCTGGGAGCTATGCGGCTTCAAACCAGGCAGCTGCAGGGGCACTTGGGGTGATTATTCCACCCAGTATTCCGTTAATTCTGTATGCCATTGCCGCGAATGTATCGGTGGGCGATATGTTTATTGCGGGTATCTTGCCTGGCATCTTGGTCACCATATCGCTGCTAATCTTTGCCTACATTTTTGCCCGCAAAAATGGCATCGGCGGTAATCAAAAGAGCACCCCTAAAGAGATGCTGCTAGCGGCACGTAAAGCGCTATTGGCGATTCTGATGCCGGTGATCATTCTGGGCGGCATTTATGGCGGCATTACCACACCCACCGAAGCGGCTGTTATTGCCGTTGCCTACTCGTTTATCGTCGGCTTCGTGGTATATCGTGAGATCAAACTGCGTGATTTAGTTCGCATACTGCAAGATTCTGCAGTTACCACAGCCGTGGTGTTGAGCATTATCGCCGCTGCCGGGCTCTATGGAAGAATTCTGCAAAGCCTGCGGGTGCCTGCCATGGTGTCGGACTTTGTCCTTTCAACTATCGGCAGCCCTATCGCATTTATCATCATGGCCAACGCACTGCTGCTGTTTGTCGGCATGTTCATTGAAGCCGCCGCGGCGATTCTTATTTTCGTACCGATACTACTGCCCATAGCGATTAGCTTTGGCTTCGATCCGGTGCATTTCGGCATCATCATGGTGGTCAACCTGGCCATGGGGATGTTTACTCCTCCCGTTGGTTTAAATCTCTTCGTAGCTTCACAAATTTCCAAGATCGGTGTGGCTCGGTTAACCAGTGCCATCCTGCCGTTTGTTGCAATCGTGCTGGTTAATGTGCTGATTATTAGTGTGATACCCGCGCTGTCCACGTGGCTACCGTCACTCTAATTCGTCACTGAAAGTTCCCAATAACAGATCCAATAACAAGGAGAAAGACTATGTCAGTTATCGAAAGCTTAATACCGAGGAAAGGCTTAAAGGTACTGGTGACCGCAGGCGCCAATGGCATTGGGTTAGTTATTGCTAAGGCCTTTAAGGAAGCAGGGGCAACCGTGCATGTGTGTGATGTCGATGAAGCGGCGATGGCGTCACTACCGGAAGGTATTACCTATACGTTAGCGGATGTCAGTAAAGAGGCCGATATTACCCGGCTATTTGAGGATCTGAAGCAGCTCGGTGGGCTTGATGTGGTGGTTAACAACGCGGGTATTGCCGGGCCGACGGCCGGTATCGAGGAGATCGGCGAGGAGGAGTGGACACGTACCATTGATATTAATTTGAACGGACAGTATCGCGTAGCTCACCGTTCAGCGGCGTTACTGCGCGAAAGCCAGGGGTTAATGATTAACCTTGCCTCTGTTGCCGGGCGTTTAGGGTTTGCCTACCGCACGCCTTATGCAGCCAGTAAATGGGCAGTCGTTGGGCTAACCAAGAGTCTGGCCTGCGAGCTAGGCCCGGAAGGTGTTCGCGTTAATGCGATTTTACCCGGAATTGTGCGTGGCCCGCGCATTGAAAACGTAATCAAAGAGCGCGCCGCCAAACGGGGTATTAGCTACGACGCCATGGAACAAGAGAATCTCGCCAAAATTTCCATGCGTAAAATGATTGAGCCGACTGACGTTGCGGCAATGGCACTATTTTTGTCTGCCCCAGGTGGCGCGAATATCTCTGGGCAGGCGTTAAGCGTATGTGGCAACGTTGAAACCTTATGACCTGAATTCCTATAACGAAAAATAAAAGGCGATATTCATGCAATCAGTAACTGAAAGCGCGCAGGTACAACCAATTGCAATGACGATTGGCGTGGTCGGCGCGGGTTTGATTGGTCGCGCTTGGGCAATTGTGTTTGCCAGGGCTGGCTTTAAAGTGAGTGTATACGACGTTAATACTACTGCGCTTGAACATGCCGGTGCGGCGGTTCGCCAGTCGCTGATTGATCTTCAGCAGGCAGGGTTGGTCGCTGAGGTGGATCAAGTGATGGCAAATATTCGTTTTGAGGGGGATCTCGCTAGCGCTATGCAGGGTGTGGGTTACGTGCAAGAGTGCGGTCCCGAAAATATTGAGGGTAAAAGAGCTATTTATCGTGAGCTCGAAGGGGTCGTGGCAGACGACACTATTTTGGCCAGTTCCACCTCTGGCATCGCCGCGTCGCTTTTTAGCGACCACTTAAGCCATCCCGAGCGCTGCTTAGTCGCGCATCCGGTCAACCCGCCATATTTAATTCCTCTCGTTGAAGTGGTGCCCACACCTCATACCTCTGACGCGGTGACCAACACCACCTTGTCGCTGATGGAAGCCGCTCAGCAGGCACCGATTTTGGTGCGTAAAGAAATAGAGGGGTTTGTACTCAACCGCTTACAGGGCGCGCTGCTTAATGAAGCGCTGCGCTTATTCCGCGATGGCTATGTTTCTGCTGAAGACCTCGATAAAACCGTGAAATTCGGGCTAGGGCTGCGTTGGTCATTCATGGGGCCGTTTGAAACCATTGATCTCAATGCGCCTGCAGGTGTGGTGGATTACGCCAGCCGTTATGGCCCTCTGTACCACCAAGTAGACCAGCAGCGCGGCAAAGAGAACCCTTGGGATGAAGCAACGCTACAAGCCCTGGATAAAGAGCGACGTGCCATTCTGCCCAATGCTGAGCTGTCGGCTCGCCATGAGTGGCGTGACCGCCGACTGATGGCGCTGATGGCCCATCAACGCTCAATGCCTGAATAACTAGCTTGGTTTATTACAATAAGGAGAGCTCAGCATGGCTCAGAAACGTAAAGTTATTATTTCCTGTGCGGTGACCGGTGCGATTCATACGCCCTCCATGTCACCCCACCTTCCAGTAACGCCTGAAGAAATTGCCGAGGCCAGCATTGCTGCAGCCGAAGCGGGCGCGGCCATTTTGCATCTGCACGCCCGCGACCCCGTTAATGGTAAACCCACCCAAGACCCCGCTGTGTTTGAGCAGTTTTTACCTAAGATCAAAACAGCTACCCGTGCAGTGATTAATTTAACGACGGGAGGAAGCCCCCATATGACCGTCGAAGAGCGCATGCGCCCGGCGATGGAGTTTCAGCCTGAACTAGCATCGATGAATATGGGGTCTATGAACTTCGGCCTGTTTCCGATGCTAAATCGCTACCACTCTTTTGAGCACCAATGGGAGCGTGACCACATGGAAAATAGCCGCGACTTGGTATTTAAAAACACCTTCGCGGATATTGAGAAGGCGATCACCCTGGGCACGAAGAATGGTACTCGCTTCGAGTGCGAATGTTACGATATCGGCCACCTGTATAATCTGCGCAATCTTGTCGATCGTGGAGTGGTCGACGGTAAGATATTTGTACAGAGCGTCTTTGGTATATTGGGCGGCATTGGCCCACACCATGAAGATGTGCTGCATATGCGCCGTACCGCCGACCGCTTATTTGGTGAAGGCTATGAATGGTCGGTATTAGGCGCTGGTAGTAGTCAAATGCGCATTGCGGCCCAATCAGCTGCCATGGGTGGGCATGTGCGGGTAGGGCTAGAGGACTCACTCTGGCTTGAACCTGGCAAGCTGGCAGAAAGCAACGCTAGCCAAGTAACGCGGGTACGCGAATTGTTAGAGTCACTCTCTTTTGAGATTGCCACTCCTGATGAAGCACGGGTGATGCTGGAGCTTAAAGGCGCCGATAACGTGGGCTTTTAAATAAAATCTATGGCTTGCCCTTGGCCGAGACGAGGAGGCTCAGGCAAAAGCCTCCTTCTCTGTATTACGAATGACAAAGCGCTATTAAGCTAGTTAACTAATCGCCTAATAAGTTGAATCAATGAAACGAAAATCCATCACTTCACGGGATGTTGCCCAGCTTGCCGGGGTATCCCAATCAGCGGTAAGTCGCAGCTTTTCTCCAGCGTCCAGTGTGTCTGAAAAAACGCGCAAAAAAGTGATGGAGGCGGCACGCCAATTGGGCTACCGACCAAACACTATCGCCCGTTCATTAATCACCCGCTCAAGCCGCACCATTGCGGTAGTTACCTACAGTTTACAGAATCCTTTTTACGCCTATTTGCTAGAGAAAGCTTCACGCTTTTTACAGGATCAGGGCTACCATCTACTGCTGTTTTTTGCTCCCCAGAATGGCGATTTTGACATGGTGGTAGATGATTTGATTCGTAGCCAGGTTGAGGGGGTGCTGATGCTGGCGATTACCCTGAATCAGCACCAGGCTGCAGAGGTAGCTGATTTTGGCATTCCGGTCGTGATCATCAATCGCACTGTGGAGTATTCAGGTATTAGCCAGGTTGGCAGCGACAATTTCCAAGGTGGCTACTGGGCAGGGCGCTATCTGGCATCGCTAGGTCGCCAACGGATTGCCTATTTAGCCGGCATTCCGGAATCGACCACAAACCGCCAGCGCGAGGAAGGGTTTAAAGCTGGTTTAGCAGCAGAAGGGCAAGCATGCTTTTTATACGATGTAGGGCATTATCGCTATGACGACGCCTGCGATGCTACACGTCGTTTGTTTGCCGGTCGACAACGTGAGGCTATGCCTGATGCACTCTTTGCAGCCAATGACCTAATGGCCATTGCCGTCATGGAAACATTGCGTGATGAGCTGCATTTAACGGTGCCTGATAATGTTTCAGTAGTGGGGTTTGACGATATGGCGATGTCGGCTTGGCCCAGCCACTCGCTCACCACCCTTCAGCAACCGGTAGAGCAAATGATCGCTAAGGCCACGGAGCTTTTGCTTAAACATATTAATAATCCTGACGTGCTACCGGAGCAGTTAGTCTTACCCGTAACCCCTCGGATTCGTCAAAGCACGGCGCCAACAATGCATTCTAAAAGCACTTCCTAAAAGCATGCATGCTAAAAAGCAGCGTTTTAATAAGGTATTTTTTTAAAGCATATGTCGCTGGAAGGCGCTATTTAATTCACGTGTGGCGCCATTGTGTTTAGCACATTTAGCGCTATCATATGTTTAGTTTGATTTTATTAGTCCTCTAAGGAAATCCCGCCATGTTGAAAGGTTTGATCCTCTGCTTTGCTGTGCTTTTTGCGCAACTGGCGGTTTTACACGTCATTGATGCACGTCTGTACAGCTCACCACAAGATGCCCGTCAAACAGCGGTAACGCCTGTTACAGCGCATAAAGATGACGAAGAAGAAGCACAAAGCTAAATAATGTCTTGTTAGTCGATGACCTAGCGGCACGGCTCGTGCCACTAGGTGTTCGGTTAGTAACAGGAAATTACAGCATCTCTTCTAGCCAATCATTAAAGGCTTCCCACGAGCGCTGATCAGCGCGTTCGTGGTAGGCATCACTACCAAATACGCTGAAGGCATGGGGTGCACCTGAATAAATGCCTACTTCATAAGTGACACCCGCGGTTTCTAATTCTTCAGCCAAGATGGCAACATCGTCTAAGCTTACTGCGCTGTCGGCACCGCCATGAGCAATGAAAATAGGTGCCGTATCGCTTGAGTAAGCCTGCCCTTCAGGCGTGGTTAAGCCACCATGAAAACTGGTATAAGCGGCAATACCTTCAGCTTCGCCAGAGCGAGCGATTTCCAAGGCCACCGCGCCACCGAAACAGTACCCCATAATTACGGTTTGCTCGGCGGCTCCTTGCTCTCGTGCTTGCGCTAAGCCTGCAAGCGTCAGGGTGCGCATCCGCTCTCTGTCTTCGTAAAGGCGGTTGGTGGCGGCCCGCTTATCATCTACTTCCTGGGGGCGGTTGCCTTCGCCAAATAGATCCACAGCAAAAACATCGTAACCTTCACTGGCCAGCATATCGGCTCGCTGGCGCTCATAATCATCCAGCCCGTCCCAGTCATGAATGATCAGCACGCTGCCTTGTGCCTCTTCGCCAGCTGAGACAAAATAGCCCTGAAACGCTTCGTCGTTCACCGTATAGGCGATGTCATTGCCAGCGGGTGAGAAGGCAAAGGCAGGTAAGGCCAATGTAAATAGTGTTAACGAACCGGCAGGGAGTAGAATTTTTTTCATCTTTGCGGTGTCCTATAGGAAGTGTTTAGCTAGCATAGACAATTCTTGCTAAGCTGAAACAGCGTTGAACCACTATTTGCGTGGAAGACAAAGGCTTGCGTCTGGAACTCGGTAACGGCATGCTTGTCCGTTGTTGGAAATACCATTAGGGAGCATTAACACATGGCTTACAACGATTCACGTATTGCACGTCCCCAGTCGGGCGACGTTGCTAATAGTGTCAGTACTAATAAGGTGTTGCGTAACACCTATGCATTACTCGCGATGACCTTGCTGTTCTCAGCAGTGACAGCTGGCGCAGCAGTGGCGCTAGGCATTCAACAAATGAACATCTTTGTGTTCTTTATTGGTGCTTATGGTTTGATGTTTCTTGTTCACAAAACGGCTAACTCTGCAGCTGGTTTGTTGGCAACGTTTGCGTTTACTGGTTTTATGGGCTTCACGTTAGGGCCGATTCTGTCAGCATACCTAACGCTGCCTAACGGCGGTGCGTTGATCATGAACGCATTGGCAATGACCGGGCTAACCTTCGTTGGTTTGTCAGCGGTTGCGCTAACGACCAAGAAAGACTTTAGCTTCTTAGGCAATTTCCTGATGGCGGGCGCCATCGTACTGATCCTTGCCATGATTGCAGGTTTCATCTTTAACATTCCTGCGCTGTCACTGATGGTTTCTGCAGGCTTCGTGCTGTTTGCTTCAGCCGCTATCCTGTATCAAACCAGTGAGATTATTCATCGCGCCGGTGAGACTAATTACATTCTCGCCACCGTTACGCTTTACGTATCGATCTACAACCTGTTCGTGAGCCTGCTGTCTATTCTCGGCATTATGAGCAACGACTGATCGTAGATAGCATTAGATGCATGGTCCAAACGTGCATTGTGCTAGATAAGATGACAGGCCCTAAAAGGGTCTGTCTTTTTTTTAGGTAAACTTTTTAGATTAACCATAACCGGGTATTCGCTAATGAAGTACGGCTTATTAGTGATGGGGGCACCGTACAGTAGCGCTTCGCCACACTCGGCGCTGCGCTTTGCGCATGCCATCATCGCCCGTGGTCACTGTTTAACTGGCGTGTTTTTCTATCATGACGGGGTACATAATGCCTCGACACTAATGGCTCCTCCTCAGGATGAACTCAATCTCTGCCAGGCATGGACTGAGCTACACCAGCAGCATGCGGTGCCCTTAGATGTATGCATTGCTGCGGCGCTACGCAGAGGCTTAATGAGTGAGTCTGAAGCGCAACGCCATGGTATGCAGGCCTTTAATGTAGCGCCACCGTTTGAATTAACCGGATTAGGCCAGTTGCTTGAGTTACAGCAGCGCTCCGATCGTTTCATTACCTTTGCTTAATAGGAGTGTCCATGGCCACAACAGACGCTTTGCTGGTTGTTATTCGTCACGCGCCACATAGCTCTAACTTATTACGCGAGGGGTTAGATGCGGCATTAGTGGCCGCCGCCTTTGGCAAGCCCGTACATTTACTGTTTATGGGACAAGGCATAATGGCGCTGCTAAAAGAGCAGGGCAGCGGCGCGCCTGGGCAAAAAGCAACGTTACCCATCATCGACATGTTAGAAATGTATGATATTGATAAACTCTTGGTGCCAGAAGAGACGCTACGCACGATGAGTATTCCGCCTGATCAACTGGTAGAAGATGTTACGCTCTTGGCCGCTGATGAGGTAGTCACGTTATTTCAGCAGCATAGCCAAATACTGAATTTCTAAAGGGGCGGAAATGATCCTACATATTCTCACAAAAGCGCCCCATAGCACCGCAGCAATACAGATACAGCAAGCGGTTGGGGAGGGCGATGCAGTGGTGCTGATTGAAGACGCTGTTACAGCAGCTCTCAATCCAGAATGGCTTGCTTGGGAACGTTATCAGTCGCGTATTTTTATCTTAGCGGAAGACGTTGTGTCTCGAGGGTTAGCCAGTATCGCTAAAGAAAATGCGCTTCCTCTAATCGACATAGATGAGCTTGTAACGCTTACCGAACAGCATACTAAGTCAGTGACCTGGTACTAATGATGTCAGATTCAAAAATATACCGTTATCTTGATTCAAATAAACAATGGCCGCTAGATCCAGAAGGATACCTCGTCAATCAATCGGACTGGAGCGGAGCTGTTGCTGAGTTGATGGCAGAGGAAGAGGGACTGCTCTTAACACCTGAACATTGGGAGATTATTGACGTAGTACGTGATTTTTATCAGCGCTACGAAATGGCGCCCGCCATGCGGCCGCTTGTTAAGGCAACGAAAAATGCATTGGGAGATGAGAAAGGGCGCTCAATTTATCTGATGCAGCTTTTCCCCGGTAGCCCGGCTAAACGCATTGCTCGGCTTGCCGGTTTACCCAAGCCTACCAATTGTCTTTGAGGCGGGTCTTTTGCACTGCAGTTAAATAGCATCACCACGGGTACAAACTGAAAGTACGATTGCGTCCTCTTGGCTGGTAGATACCAGTGCATGTCCCATATCACTATCGAAGTAAATGCTGTCACCTTCAGCCAGCACTAGTGGGGCGTAAAACTCGGTGTATAACATGATGTCGCCGTGCAAGACCATCAAAAACTCCTCACCATCGTGGCGTACCCACTGGTGATACTCGTCAAAGCTGCGTGCTCTCACGATGGTTTTGAAAGGGATCATGCGTTTTTGAGCTAACTGATGCCCCAGTAATTCATGTTCGTAAGTTGGGGTAGGGTGCAGTTGTCCTTTGCCTTTTCGGGTCAAATCTCGCCGCCCCATGGTATAGCGCTCCCGTTTAGGAGGCGTAAGCAACTGAGGGAGATCGATGTTAAGACCTGTAATCAGCTTTTGCACTACGCTGAACGTAGGTGAGACTTGGTCGTTCTCAATTTTGGATAGCGTTGAACGTGCCAGTCCCGTGCGTTGGCTAACGTCTTCTAAGGTCCACTGATTGGCGAGACGGATTTGCTTGAGCCGCTCGCCTAAGCGTAGCGGCTCAACAAACGGTTTGCTTCCCGATGCGATACGCAGCGCGGCATGCTCTTCAGAAGTAGCGGTCATAAATCGTCACATTGGCTGCGTTAGCTTGGGCATTTGAAAACGTGCATGATAGCACAGCTCAAACTCTCACCGTCGAGCAAGGGTAATGTCCAGGCAACTAATGTCTAAGGAACTTCAGCAAAGGGCAGTCCTAACAGGGCTTTCAAATGGGCTTCTACGCCACTGGCGAGTGACTTATGGTTGTAGCCCCCCTCAAGCACCGAGACGATGCGGTTATCGGCGTATAGCGTGGCAATCTCCATGGCCAGGTGGGTAATCCAGTAGAAGTCTTCATCTTCTAAGCAGATATCTCCCATGGGGTCATCACGATGGGCATCAAAACCAGCGGATAGCATGACCAAATCTGGCTTGAAGGCGTGTAGGGCGGGGAGCCAATGGTTTTCAATAATGCGCCGAAATTCGGGCCCATCAGTGCCCACTTCAAGCGGTGTGTTCACCACGTTTTGCCACTCACTGCGTAAATATCGCCATGGGTAAAACGGATACTGAAAACTGGTGCAAATCAGAATTTCAGGGTCATTTTTAAAAATATCGATGGTGCCATTACACTGGTGCACATCGAAATCTAGAATCGCGATCCGCTTGGCACCATATTTGGCGCGAGCGTGTGCAGCACCAACGGCAATATTATTATAAAAACAGAAGCCCATGGCATCGCTGGCTTCCGCATGGTGCCCCGGCGGCCGGACAGCACAAAAAACATTATCCGCCTGACGTTTAAATACCTGATCGACCCCGCGAATCACTGCGCCCGCTGCTACTCTTGCGGCCTGCAAGCTATCAGGATTCATCATGGTGTCGCTATCCAGCGTCACGATACCTTCTTTAGGTAAGCACTTTTCCAACGCGCGCAGATGACGTAAGGGGTGTACCCTGGCTAATGCATCTTCACAGGCTTCTTTGGCATCAGCCTGCATGGTTTGCTGTAATAGTCCAGCAAGCGATAGGCGAGCGCGAATAGCCTCCAGACGCTGCGGGCTTTCAGGATGCTCTGGCCCCATATGGTGCAATGAACAGTCCGGGTGAGTAAGGTAGGCGGTAATCATTCCAACGCTCCATTATTATAGATGTCACCTTAATCGCCTCCAGGCCCTACGCGACAGTGTCCATAAGTCGTATGGCCGCTATCTATTTCAGAGGAGACTCCTTTGTGAGCACGCGCTTTTTGCATCATTTTTTTGAACCTCGCTCAATAGCGGTGTTCGGGGCCTCTGAAAAACCCGCTTCGCTGGGTGGCCTAGTGCTGGGTAATATTCAAGAGGCGGGCTTTAAAGGCAGCCTTTGGGCGGTCAATCTAAAAGGGTATTCTCAAGTATTTGGCGTACCCTGTGTTAGCCGCGTTAACGAGCTACCGGAAATACCCGACTTAGCCGTGGTTTGCTCACCGATCGACGGCGTTCCTAGTCTAATTAAAAAGCTCGGCCAGTATGGTGTTAAAGCGGCGTTAGTACTCTCGGGTGGCGCTCATTTAGACCGCGACAAAGGCAATAAAGGTTCTATTCGTGAGCGCATGCTAAGCGCTGCGCGAGTGTCAGGTATTCGGGTGTTGGGCCCTGAGTGCATGGGGCTGATCGTGCCGGGCAAAAAGCTTAACGCTTCTTATGCCAGCCAGCCAGTAAAAGCCGGACGCGTGGCTTATCTAGGTCAGTCAGGAATGCTCGCCAATGCCATGATTGACTGGGCTGCCGGGCGGGATGTGGGCTTTTCACACCTGATTACGGTGGGCGATAGCGTTGATGTGTTGCTGCCTGATCTGATTGATTATGTAAATCAGTTTTCGCCTGCCCAAGCTATCATGTTACACCTTGAGCGTATTAGCGATGCCCAGCACTTTATGACCGCAGTGCGTGATGCCTCGCGTAACCGTCTGGTACTGGCGATAAAAAGCGGCCGCACACCCGAGTCGGATATTTCCGGTATGGCACCTACGCCTGGCATTGCCAATCGTGATGTGGTGTTTGATGCCGCCTTTGCCAGGGCAGGGGTAGTGCGGGTTGACGATTCTGATGAGCTGCTTGATGCGCTGGAAACCCTGTCGCGCATGAAACCCCTCAAGGGTGACCGCTTAGCCATCGTTTCTAACGGCTTAGGCCCCGCAATGTTGGCTATCGATAAGCTGATCAGCGCGGGCGGAAAATTGGCCGAATTTAGTGCCGAAACCCAGGCAGCGCTACACCGTAGCGAAGTCGATATGAGCAAGCCAGGCGAGAATCCAGTGGATCTAGGCGGCAACGCTACTCCCGAACGGTTCGTGCAGGCACTCGAGATTGTCGCCGCGGATACCAATGTGGATGCAGTTTTGGTCGTCCACGCACCTACCCGGATGGCGCCCTCCCTTGTGACCGCTCAGGCGCTGATCGATAACCGCAAGAAATTTCGTCGCAATCTGCTCACTAGCTGGATGGGCTTAAAAGAGGCGCTTAATGCACGCCATATCTGTAATTTAGCCGGAATTCCAACCTATATTTCACCCGAAAAAGCCGTTAAGGCGTTCATGCATATGGTGATTTATCAGCGCGTTCAAGCGCTACTGCAGGAAATACCACCCAGTCTTCCATTCTCGACCAGCCCTGAAATACGTGCCCAGTGTCGCACGTTAATTAAGCAGGCAAAAGAGCAGGGCAGGCAAACCTTAACCCACTCTGAAACGGCTCAAGTGCTTGAGGCGTATGGTATACCCACGGCTCCAAGCGTCTATTTGGCTAACCCAGATGAAGCGCTTGCCCGTGCAGGAGAGATTGGTGGCACCAAAGCCCTGAAAGTGGTGCATGAAGGCAATTGCCGGCCTTATCGTTACCGTAAGCACCCGCATAAAATTTCAGCAGGCTTGCTACAGGATTTGGACACACCCGAGCAGGTAGCTGAAGGTGTTCGCCAGCTAGGCGAAAAAGTCGCTGAAAAATTTCCTGAATATGCGATCCGCGAGTACTGCTTGCAGCCTATGCAGCGGGGCAAGCACTCGATGCAGATTTGCGCGGGTATTACCCGTGATCCGGTCTTTGGCCCACTGATCGTCTTTGGTATCGGTGGTTATAAGGTTAACGTGCTGGCTGACCGCCAGATTGCGCTGCCACCTCTCAATATGAGCCTGGCCGCCGATGTGGTGGGGAGAACCCACGCTGCTTCGTTGATCCGTGAGCACTCTGCTGATCCAGAGCGTGATATTCAGCATTTGTGCCAAATGCTGGTCAAGCTATCGCAAATGGCGTCTGACCTGAGTGATCTGCGCGGGCTGGAAATCAATCCACTGCTGCTGAATCGTGATGGTATGGTCGCGGTGGATTTTGCCATGGATCTTGGCTCACCATCGCGTTTTGCTATCATGCCATATCCTGAAGAGTTGCGTGAATGGGTAACACTGAAAAACGGCTGGCAGGTCGAGGTTAGGCCTATACGTGCCGAAGACGCTCATTTGATCACCACCTTCCATCGCCAACTCTCGGAAGAGAGCATTCGTTTCCGCTATTTCCATAATAAATCCAATCTGACCCAGCGTGACCTGTCGATTCTGTCACATATCAATTACGACCGGCAGATGGCGTTCATTGCTGAATATTTAGGCGACGATGGCAGCAAAGAGATGCTTGGGGTAGTGCGGGTATGGAACGATCCAGACAATATTCGTACTGAATTCTCGGTCATTATTCGTGATGATTTGCAGGGACTAGGGATTGGCAGCCTGCTGATGAAGAAAATGATCGATTACTGCACTAACATCGGCACTCTGGAGATGATAGGCAAAATTATGGTGGATAATCATCCGATGCGAGCGCTAATGAAGCACTTAGGTTTTAAATGCCGCTACAACATGGAAGAGCAGGTGATTGATGCGGTCATGCGTTTGAATGAACCTGAAAGTGAGTGGCAGCGTCACCGGCTGGAGAGTTTGCCCGACTAACGCTCTTGAACGAGTCATATCCGGGTAAAAGGGCCTGCCTAATCATTGGCAGGCCTTTTAACGTCTTAGTAGTTGTCACGTATTAAGGGGCTAAGCGGAAACGACTCCATTCACCGCCATCACGGCGCTCAAAGCGCAGCCGGTCATGCAAACGGCTTGGCTGGCCTTGCCAAAACTCGATCATTTCAGGTGTAACACGGTAGCCGCCCCAATGAATAGGTCGTGGAATCTCTTGGCCATCATAGGCTTGCTCAAAACGACTCTGACGCTCTTCAATCCACTTACGGCCTGGGATCACAACGCTTTGGGTGGCAATCCAAGCACCGAGCTGGCTGCCACGGGGGCGGTTTGCAAAGTATTCATCGGACTCTTCCGCGGATACTTGCTCAACGGGCCCTTCAATACGCACTTGGCGAGAAAGGGAAGGCCACCAAAAGGTCATCGCCGCGTAAGGCACATTGCTTAACTCACTGCCTTTATGGCTATGATAATTGGTGAAGAAGACCATACCGCGCTCGTCAAACCCCTTTAGCAGAACAACTCGGGCGTGAGGCCTGCCTTGACTATCAACGCTTGATAGCGTCATGGCATTGCCATCTTTGCCCTCTTTTTCTAGGGCCAGCGTAAACCACTCATCGAATAACACGAATGGATCGTCGGGTGCCTGAGACTCATCTAACCTGCCGCCTTCATAATCACGCCTTATATCGGCTATGTTACGTGTCATTGAATGCTTCTCCCTTGAATTTTCATCCATGTTCGCTGGTCTCTGTGTAAAGCTCAAGTCAGCGTCATCAATGGACGTTAAACGTGCGCCAACACTGCTGTTATTTTAGCCAGTGTTATGACTAACTGTCTCGAATTCTTTGAGAACGTCGTAATAAATGCGAAAATCTCTCACTATTTATTACGGGCTCACCGACTGTTAGCTCTCCAGTACTAGCTCACGATTGCAGAAAGAGGCTTGGGTATGCGCAATACCAAGGTAACTATTGAGGTGTGGGATCTATGGATCCGTCTGTTTCATTGGGGGTTGGTCTTCGCTGTGCTGGTCTCTTTTTATACTACTAAGACCGGCGGAGCACCTTTTCTATTTCCCATCGAAGTACACGCTCAAGCGGGCTACTTATTGCTTGGGTTGCTCACGTTTCGCTGGCTTTGGGGTGCGTTAGGCAGCGTGTACGCTAGGTTCAGTACGTTTTTATACCCACCCTCTAAAACCGTTGCCTATTCAAAAGCAGTAATAAAGCGTCAAACTAGCGCCTATGCCAGCCATAACCCATTGGGCGGCTGGATGGTGATAGTTATGTTGCTTTCGCTTAGCTTTCAGGCCGTGAGTGGCCTTTTTTTAAGTGATGATATTTTTTTTCAGGGACCGCTCTATGGTCTGTTCGGACAAGATGCCAGCAGTCAGCTTAGAACCTTACACTATTTCAACAGTGACCTACTGCTGATATTGATCGGGCTGCATTTTGTAGCGTTAATCGCCCATCGGCTGCTGGGTGAACCACTCCTTGCAGCGATGCTTTCTGGCACCAAACACTTACCTCAACAGCCATTGGATGCGCGTAACGAGTCGCTGAATCCTGCGACACTACGTTTACGCGCAATCGGCATCTTATTTATCGCTGCAGGCGTTGTGCTCTGGCTGTGGTTTTAAAACGCAACAATGGATGTCGTTATTGACGGAGCTGACGGCTGCGAAAACGCGCGTAGCCCATACAGCCCGTAAATAGCGCCAGTGCGATAATCGCCTCAAGAACGCCACGGATACCTTGCCCCGGTAGGGTGACTAGCATCACGCCCTGAGTGAAATAGAGCAGGCTGACAAAAGCTAACCAGGCATGGCCCCGCGCCCGTTTACCAATAATCGAAGGCAAAAAAAGCACCAAGGGTAGAACAAAAGCGACCACTGGGCGCCAGTTAAACTCGTCACCTTGTAGCAGAAAACCCCGATAAATAACCAGTAACAGCAGTAGAACAAAGCTGACCAGCACTAGCTGGCGAGTTTTTTGGGTGAGGTTATCAATCCCGTGACGTGCTTCCATATCTTCTAACCACTGTCTCATACTGCCTCCTGACGCATGGTGTGAAGCGCGAGCGCGAGACGAGCCAGACGTTTGCCCTGGGCAACGCATAGTGCGCGCTCGTGATCGTCTACCGAGCGATCACTGCGCGCACCTGCCAGATGGCTTGCACCATAGGGTGTGCCACCGGTTTGTGTCTCAAGAAGGGTCGTTTCGCTATAGGGTACACCAGCGTAGACCATGCCATGGTGTAACAGCGGAACCAGCATAGTCAGTAGGGTGCTCTCCTGACCACCGTGTAGGCTTGAGGTTGAAGTGAACGCACA
This sequence comes from Halomonas sp. NPDC076908, assembly GCF_050269715.1. Classification (NCBI taxonomy): domain Bacteria; kingdom Pseudomonadati; phylum Pseudomonadota; class Gammaproteobacteria; order Oceanospirillales; family Halomonadaceae; genus Halomonas; species Halomonas sp. NPDC076908. The sequence goes on from NZ_JBNNIW010000003.1 coordinate 19,067, forward strand.
GGCCGGTTTATCAATCAGAGCACCGTTCATCCAAAGACTGCTGGTGGAGTCAATGAAATATTTTAGCGGTGCCGCCATATTGCCAAAACGCGTAGGGCTACCCAGTGCCAACGCGCTGCAATTGCGTAGATCATCAAGATCAGCATAAACCGCACCTTCTGCTGGAATCTCAGAGTCAACGGCTTCACAGGTGGTAGAAACCGGCGCCACCGTGCGTAAACGTGCTTGAATACCGGCCACGCTTTCTACGCCAGCGGCGATTTGTTGGGCCATTGTGGCCGTCGCACCTGAGCGTGAGTAGTAAAGGATTAAAACGTAGGGCGTCATATCACTCATAAGGATTCCTGAAGGGGCGATTAAATAGAGCTTTCAAAAGCTGCCTTGGTAAAAGAGTCGACATTAAGGTCTATGTTACCAGAGCGAGTGGGATAGCTGAGCTAAGGATGAATTGTCGTGTGGGGAAAAAGCATTTTGTGCTTCGGGCAAGCGCAAGTAGACCCAAGCGCTGCTGCCATCATTAAGCGTCTTTTTAACACGTTCGTAGCGAATTCCTAGCCGTTCATAGCGGTCCAGACGGGCCAGTTCAGTGGCATCAACCCGTAGCCGCAAGCCCTCAACCTGACTATTTGGCTGCGGGGAAAGGTCAAGCCCATTACGCTGATATCCTTCAAGCACGGCTTCTTCCGGCGCGCCAAAACTGCCCATTACCACAAACCGTATAGGGGCGTAGCGCAACGTGCCGTACACAAACACATGGTGTGTGCGCTGTTCAATATCGGGTATTTCATCGGGGCGATCATAAAACCAGGGGCTGAGCATCGTGAGCCATAGCCATCCAGCAACGCTGATTAGCCCCAAACCACTAACTACCAATAGGCGCTTAAGCCAAGCCATGATGCCTCTCTTAGCGTGGTTAAAGGTTGGCTACGTAGCTTGGCGCGCTAAATAGCCGATGACAAGACCTAGGTTATCGACTTATTTAATCTGCTTAAGCAAACTGCCTGGGTTTGCTAGGCTGTGTATGTAAGCTAAGTATGCAAACTAGGTGATTATTAGACCCTACCGGAGGAGCCTGCCATGAATCAGCCACTTCGTGATGAGATAGATTTCCGTGCGCTAGTAGGCGATGTTAAGCCGCTACCACCGAGTAATCGCGCAGAGCCTGCCTCTAACCGCAAAAAACCTTCTGAGGCCCAACTAGCCCGGCGTGAATGGGCCGCTGAAGAGCTTGGGTCGCAAAACTTCCTATCCGATGACTTTGTCGATCTACTGCCCCCTTTTGACCCCATGGAGTTTCGCCGTGAGGGAATCCAACAGGGCGTTGTCGATAAACTGAGGCACGGTGGCTATAGCGTTCAGGCCCAGTTACATATGCTAAGGCGACCGCTGTCTGAGTGCCGCCGTATGCTGTTCCCCTTTATTCAAGACGCTTACGCCAACGACTTACGCTCTGTGTTGATCGTGCACGGTCGTGGACGAGAGATAGATAGCCCCGCCAATGTGCTGCGCTCGTATCTTGCCAAGTGGCTCAGCCAGTTTGAGCAAGTGCAGGCGTACGTATCCGCACAGCCTTCAGAAGGGGGGCTAGGCGCTACCTGGGTGATGCTTCGCAAAAGCGACCGCGCCAAAGCCAATAACCGCGAGCGTCAGCAGAAGCGGCGGGGGTAATAGATGCGAAGAACAAGTCTTTGCACAGGTTTCCATAAAGTCCACTTTTAGGCACTTTGGGATTTTTTTTACAGCTAAAGTGCCTTTTTTGGATCCTTAAACCATCTGTTTAAATCTTATTCATGTGCTATATTGGGAACATAAAAAGCTTTTTTTAGCTTTATGTGCTTCTATGAGGACATTATGAGCATTCATGCTAAGACACCTGCAGCCATTGCCGAAGAATTAGGGGAACGCCTAAAGCAGGCGCGCCTCAATCACGACATGACACAGTCAGAAGTCGCTGAGTTAGCAGGTGTCTCGAGAAAAGTAGTGCTCAACGCTGAGAAGGGTAGGGTTCAATTGGAGACGTTGATCGCCATCATGATGGCTCTCAATTTAACGGCACAGCTAAATCACTTTATACCAAAACAAATTATTTCGCCTGTGCAACTCTCGAAGCTACAGGGTAAACAGCGTCAACGCGCATCTGGTCAGAGAAAAAACCAAGATGAGGAAGCGCTGGAATGGTAATGGAAGTTGTCGATGTTAACTATCTTGAACGCTACGTAGGTGCGGTCAGTTTCGATACCGATACGGGCATTGGTGCTTTCGAATACGATGCTTCGTTTGTTAAAAATGGTGTTGAACTTTCGCCTATTAAAATGCCTTTAGAAAATAAAATATATACCTTTCCTGAGCTTAGTTACGAGACATTCAAAGGGTTACCAGGATTGATTGCCGACTCCTTGCCCGATGATTTTGGTAATGCGGTACTGAATGCCTGGGTTGCTAGCAGAGGGGGGCAAACCGACGATATTACGCCGCTACAAAGATTGCAATATACCGGAAAGCGGGGCATGGGAGCACTTGAGTACTCACCTGCCACCAAACTACGTAGGCTAAATTCCTCCACCCAGGTCGAAATAGCATCGTTGGTTAGCATTGCACAGGAAATACTTGATAGCCGGGCAGATTTCACCGTTGATCTTAGCAGGGAGGGGCAAGAAGATAGAGAGGCTATGATGGCCTTACTATCTGTAGGTATGAGTGCAGGTGGAGCGCGACCAAAAGCAGTACTAGCCTTCAATCAGGATTTTCAGGAGGTACGTTCAGGGCAAGCCACCATCCCAGAAGAATTCACGCATTATTTAATGAAGTTCGATGGTGTCAGTGAGCACAATAAAGACCGTGAGACATTTGGTGATCCACTGGGCTACGGTGCCATGGAATACGTCTATCACCTGCTTGCTCAAGCCTGTGGTATAGAAATGATGCCTTGCAAGTTGCTTAATGAAGGCAAACGACGTCACTTTTTAACCCAGCGTTTTGATCGAGTAGGCAACCGTAAACTACATGTGCAGACACTTAATGGGATAGCCCATGTTGATTATAAAAAACCAGGCTCATTTTCGTACGCAGAGTTATTGGGTGTAGCCAGGCAATTGCGGCTATCAGCGATAGAAGCTGAACAGCTATTTAAACGCATGGTTTTCAACATAGTTGCTAGAAATCACGACGATCACGCGAAAAATTTTGCATTTATTCTTAACGCAGGCAAATGGTCACTCGCTCCAGCTTATGATCTTGCTTATAGCTACAAACCAGGTAGCCCTTGGGTCAATCGCCATTGGATGAGTTTAAATGGCAAGCGCAACCATTTTTCTCGTGACGACTTTTATTCGTTAGAAAAACTCAGCCCGCTGTTTACCCGCAGAAAAATCAACGACATGATCGACGAAACCATCCAGCACGTAGCGCAATGGCGTAGGTTAGCTAAAGCACACCATGTGCCTGTGTCATTGATAGATGAGGTTGAAACCAATCTTCGCCTCTCTATTTAGCAGGCCGCCTAAAAAGCTTCAGCAGATCGCATTAGGAAATAACGCCTTAAAGTAATCAACCGGCAAAGGTGCAACCTTTGCCGGTTGAAGATAAGCGCTTATTTAGTGTCGGCTAACCGACGTTCAAATAGCGCTTGGCGCTCTTCCACATCTGGCTGATAGCGAACGCTGATAAAACTTAGCGCACGCAGGGCATCTTCGGGATGCTGATCATCGCGTAGCGCCATGGCATTAAAACCACAGCGGCGCATGTAGTCCAATTGATCAACTAATACGTCGCCTATAGCACGAACTTCACCGCTATAGCCGTAGCGCTCGCGCAGCAAGCGAGCGATGGTGTAGCCACGGCCATCGGTAAACGCCGGAAAATCAACAGCAATCGCGCTGGCACTCGCTAGTTGGTGAGCTAATTCGGTATTAAGCTCCGTATCACTCGTCAACAATGGCGCCAGCTCAGCGTCGTCTGGATTGGCTTGCCATAGCGCCAGCGGGACAAACGCTGGGCGCTGCTCGGGCAGGGCCTCTGCATCGTAGGAGACACACCAAGCGTTCTCCGTCGCCAGCTCGCCATTGGCAATCAGGTGATCCACATGCACTGGCGTCTGCTCAACCGCTTCAGCTTGCGTCTCATCAGGTGTATTAGGCTTAGGCATAGACACGCTCCTTAAAGGGTTTTAGGCCAATACGGCGGTAAGTGTCTAAGAAGCGCTCATCTTCATGGCGTTGGGCCACATAGACTTCGAGCACTTTTTCAACGACATCAGGCACATCTGAGCGGAAAAACGATGGCCCAAGAATCTTGCCCAGCGATGCATCGTCGGTTGAGTTACCCCCAATTGAGATTTGGTAATACTCTTCACCTTTTTTATCCACGCCCAAGATGCCGATATGGCCCACGTGGTGGTGGCCACAAGCGTTCATGCAGCCGGAAATATTTAGATCCAGCGGGCCAAGATCATACAGGAAGTCTAAATCTTCAAAACGCTCCTGCAGTGCCTGAGCAATGGGAATCGATACTGCATTGGCTAAACTGCAGTAGTCGCCGCCAGGGCAGCAGATAATGTCGTTGAGGGTGCCCACCGTCGGGTTCGCCATGCCTAGGGCATCAAGCTCTTTCCACAGCGCTTCCAACTCATCTACCGGCACGTCAGAAAGCACCAGGTTCTGCTCATGAGTGACGCGCACTTCACCAAAGCTGTAGCGATCAGCCAAATCAGCCACCGCTTCCATCTGATCAGCGGTGACATCCCCCGGGGCATGCTCGCGGCGTTTTAGCGACAGCGTTACCGCTTTATAGCCGGGTACTTTGTGATCGGTAACGTTGTTCGTCACAAAGCGCGAAAAGCTACGGTTTTCAGTGCGCAGACGGTCAAACTCTTCCGTTGCAGAGGCTGCCACTGGGCGACGCTCTGGCTCGGGGAAGTGGACTTTGGCTGCATCAACGGCCGCTTGATTGAGCGTTTGCGGGCCATCTTTTAAATGTGCCCACTCTTCGTCAACCCGGCGGCGGAACTCTTCAATGCCCAAGGCCTTAACGAGAATCTTAATCCGCGCTTTAAACTTGTTATCCCGGCGGCCAAACTGGTTGTAAACCCGTACGCAGGCTTCCAGGTAGGTCAGTAGATGCTGCCAGGGCAGGTCTTCACGTACCACGTCGGCAATCATCGGCGTACGACCCAGGCCGCCACCAGCAAGAACTTTGATACGCAGTTCGCCGTCGGCGTTGTGCCATAACCGCAAGCCAATATCATGTACCTGGATCGCGGCACGGTCTTGGTTAGCGCCACTAACTGCAATTTTAAACTTACGCGGCAGGTAGGCAAATTCCGGGTGCAGGGTAGACCACTGACGAATTAGCTCGCACCAAGGGCGCGGATCTTCCACCTCATCGTTGGCTATACCAGCAAACTGGTCGCTGGTGGTATTACGAATACAGTTACCGCTGGTCTGAATCGCGTGCATCTGCACCTTGGCGAGATCGGCCAAAATATCCGGCACATCTTCAAGGGCAGGCCAGTTTAACTGTAAATTTTGCCGGGTAGTGAAGTGACCATAGCCACGGTCATAACGGCGTGTTATCTCCGCCAGCGCGCGCAGTTGATTACCTGCCAGCATGCCGTAGGGAATCGCAATACGCAGCATAGGCGCATGACGTTGAATATAGAGGCCGTTCTGCAACCGGAGTGGGCGAAACTCTTCTTCTCCCAAACGCCCGGCGCGGTAGCGTTCCATTTGGTCGCGAAACTGCGCGACGCGCTCATCGACCAGGGTTTGGTCGTGAATATCATAACGGTACATGTGGCACGATCCTGCTAAAAGCGAAATGGTCACGTTGAGACGGACGTTAATGTAGCGTCACCTTAACGCGCGCGTCATATTCTACAAAAGAATATATAATTATCTTTTTATCTCTAAAAGCTATTTAGAGCACTGCTTTCAAGTATGGCTCAAGCTCAACTCAAGCTTGGCCAACCACTTAAAGGGCAGGAGAGAGCCATTGGCGCCGCTGCCATACCCACAAAAAGCCAGCCGAGTTAAGCAAACGATAGAGCAATTGCATTAACCATATGCCGAGTAAGCCTTGGTCTAGCTCAATACCAACCCACCACGCCAGGGGCAGAAAGAGTAACCACTGCATGCCTAGCGTAAGCGTCATTACCGTACGCTGAGCGCCCGCTCCCATTAGCGCTTGGGCGAGTACTAATGCGGCCGCGTCAAAAATAATCATGATGCCGGTTAACTGGAGTGGCAGCTTACCTAAAGCAATCAATTCCTGACTGTCAAAAAATATCCCTAAGATGCTTTCGGGTATTAACAGCATCGGCAGTGCCAGAATAGTAAGCAGTAGCCAAGCAACACTCAAGGCATCAAGCCCCCAGCGATGAGCCTCCTTTTGCGCATCGCGTCCTATGGCCTCTCCCACCAAGCTCATAGCGGCGACGCCTAATCCCACCCCAGGCAAAATCAGCAGTAGCGACAAATTAATCAACACATGCCCAACCGCCACACTCGCCGTGCCTAATTGGCTTAGTAGCCAAAATAGAACCGCATAGCCAGCAGCAAACCATAGCTGCTGAATAGAGTGAGGCACAGCAAGCGCCAGCGTGGCTTTCAGGGTGGCTCGATTCGGCAAATAGGTCAAAAGGGCTGAGCAAGGAGAGTCTTTTATGCTGACCCAATACCAAACAATCAAGCCAACAAACAGTGACAGCGTAGTGCCTGCACCTGCACCACTGGCACCCATTGCGGGCAGCCCAGACAAACCGTAAATTAATCCAGCGCTGGCCACAACATTGAGTAAATGAACCGCCACTATAATCCGCAAATAGAGATGCGTCTGTTGTCGGCCGTTCCAGTAACCGCGAAAACAGAGTGTTAAAGCAATGGCCGTTAATGACACCACGCGCCAGCGAAAGTACTCCACGGCAACGCTTTGCACATCAGCCGTTTGGGTAATCAAGCCAATAAGCAGAGGTGCCTGCCACCACGCCAAGAGAGAAAGCGGTAGGGCGACGACTAACCCGATCACCAGCCCCGAATGCAGCGGCTGAGCAATGTTCGTGTGGGTAGCGCCTTCGTGCTGGGCGGTTTGTGACTGCACGCTGGAGGAGAGGCCAAACACAATAGCGGTCAGCATAAACATGGCATAACCGCCGACCCCCACGCCCGCCAATGCGACTTCACCTAAACGCCCCACCAAGGCGGCATCGATCAAGTTGAGCATGCTCTGTGACAGCATGCCCAACATGATCGGAAAGGCTAAGCGTATGACCTTGCCATGGCGACCAGAGACAAACAGCATTAATTAGCTCGGGTCGTAAGAGAGCACTGGAGAGAGCCAGCGCTCCATTTCCTCAAGGGGCATCTGCTTACGCGCTGCAATCGCTTCAACCTGATCCCGAGTAATCTTGCCGGTAGAGAAGTATTTCGACTGAGGGTGGGCAAAATACCAGCCGGAAACTGCCGCGGCTGGCCACATGGCAAAGTTCTCTGTCAGCGCCAGGCCAGTATTCTCGGTGGCATCGAGCAGCCGGAATAGGGTGGCTTTTTCGGTGTGATCCGGGCAAGCAGGATAGCCAGGGGCAGGGCGAATGCCCTGATATTTCTCGGCGATTAGGGCGTCGTTATCCAGCGTTTCATCAGGTACATAGCCCCAGAACTCTTTGCGTACCCGCTCGTGCATCCGTTCGGCAAAGGCTTCCGCAAGACGATCCGTCAGCGCCTGGACCATAATAGCGTTGTAATCGTCGCCCGCGGCCTCATAGGCTTTGGAGAGTTCATCCACCCCGTGGCCGGTAGTCACCGCAAAACCGCCAATCCAATCGGCTTTGCCGCTCTCTTTGGGGGCAATGAAGTCGGCCAGACTATAGCAGATACCGTCACGGCCTTTGGTGGTCTGCTGACGAATATGATGCAGTCGCTCAACGACTTCGCTACGCGACTCATCGGCGTACACTTCAATGACGTCATCATCAACGCTATTGGCGGGCCATAGGCCGATAACACCGCGGGCCTGAACGCGCTTCTCATCAACCAGCTTACGCAGCATCACCTTGGCATCTTCAAACAGGTTACGCGCCGCTTCACCAACCACCTTATCGTCAAGAATTTTGGGGTACTTGCCCGCTAGCTGCCAGCTCATAAAGAAGGGCGTCCAGTCGATGCGTTCGATTAGCTCTTCGAGGTCGTAGTTGTCGAAGCTTTTCAAACCAATCACGTTTGGCTGAACAGGCGTGAGGTTATTCCAGTCGGTGCGGAAACGCCGCTTGCGTGCCTGGGTATAGTCCAGATCCGCCGCTTTAGGGCGGCGCTTGGCGTTGCGCTCGCGTACCTTTTCATACTCTTCGCGAATCTCAGCAACGTAAGGTGTTTTTAAAGCAGGCGTGAGCAATTTACCCGCGACGCCAACCGCGCGTGAGGCGTCGGTCACGTAAATCACCGGGTGATCGTACTGCGGCTCAATTTTAACCGCAGTGTGCGCTTTCGAGGTGGTCGCCCCCCCTATTAGCAGCGGTAGATCCATGCCACGACGCTGCATCTCTTTAGCAACATGAACCATTTCGTCCAGCGATGGTGTGATCAGCCCCGAAAGGCCGATGATATCGGCATTGTGATCTTTGGCGGCCTGCAAAATCTTATCGGCGGCCACCATCACACCCAGGTCGATCACCTCGTAGTTATTACACTGCAAGACCACGCCAACGATATTTTTGCCGATATCGTGAACATCACCTTTCACCGTGGCCATGACGATTTTGCCTTTGGCTTTGGTCTCTTCGCTTTTCTCCGCCTCGATATAGGGGATCAAGTAGGCCACCGCCTGTTTCATGACCCGCGCCGACTTAACGACTTGAGGCAAAAACATTTTGCCATCACCAAACAAGTCGCCGACGACATTCATGCCGTCCATTAGCGGGCCTTCGATAACCTCAATGGGGCGTTCGGCCTGGGCACGTGCCTCCTCAGTGTCATCTTCGATATAGACCGTAATGCCTTTAACAAGGGCATGCTCAATGCGCTTGTTAACCGGCCAGCTACGCCACTCCAGGTCCTCTTTTTTAGGAGCGCCGCTGCCATCGCCTTTAAACTTATCGGCAATATCCAACAGTCGCTCGGTACCGTCACTACGCCTGTTAAGTACTACATCTTCTACGGCATCGCGCAGCTCGGCGGGTAGGTCGTCATAAACAGCCAGCTGGCCGGCATTGACGATACCCATGGAGAGACCTGCGCGAATCGCATGATACAGAAACGCCGAGTGAATCGCTTCGCGCACGGGGTTGTTGCCGCGGAACGAGAACGAAACGTTAGAGACGCCACCCGAGATCATCGCGTGGGGCAAATTGTCACGAATCCACTGGGTGGCTTCAATGAAGTCGACCGCGTAGTTATTGTGCTCGTCTATACCCGTGGCAATGGCAAAGATATTCGGGTCAAAAATGATATCTTCGGCGGGGAAGCCGATCTCATCGACCAGCAGGCGATAGGCCCGCTGACAAATTTCAGTTTTGCGGGCGAAGGTGTCTGCTTGGCCATCTTCGTCAAAGGCCATGACCACGATAGCAGCACCATAACGGCGGCACTTGGTAGCTTGTTCACGGAAGGCAGCTTCGCCCTCTTTCAGGGAAATGGAGTTCACCACCGCTTTACCCTGAACGCACTTCAGGCCCGCTTCGATAATGTCCCACTTGGAGGAATCGATCATAATCGGCACACGGGCGATATCGGGCTCACCAGCGATCAAGTTAAGAAAGCGCACCATTGCTTCCTTGGACTCAAGCATGCCCTCGTCCATGTTGATATCGATCACCTGAGCGCCGCTTTCGACCTGCTCAAGGGCGACTTCTAACGCCGTGGTGAAGTCCTCTTCCACGATCAACCGCTTAAAGCGCGCCGAGCCGGTGACGTTAGTGCGCTCACCGACGTTGACGAATAGCGAGTCGGCTTCAATATTAAACGGTTCAAGCCCCGATAGACGGCAGGCGCGGCTGCGCTCTGGAATAACTCGGGGCGCCATATCGCGCACGGAATCGGCGATCGCTCGGATATGCTCAGGCGTTGAGCCGCAGCAGCCGCCAATAATATTGACCAGGCCGCTTGCCGCAAACTCGCTGACGATTTCCGACATCTCTTCCGGCGTTTGGTCGTACTCACCAAACTCGTTGGGTAGCCCTGCATTGGGGTGAGCAGAGACAAAAGTGTCGGCTTTAGTAGACAGCTCTTCCAGGTAAGGGCGTAGCTCTTCGGCGCCTAGTGCGCAGTTCAAACCCACCGAGAGCGGTTGAGCGTGGCGGATAGAGTTCCAGAACGCTTCAGTGGTTTGCCCGGAGAGAGTACGACCGGAGGCATCCGTGATCGTGCCGGAAATCATCACCGGCAATCGCTCGCCGCGATCATCAAACAGCTCTTCCAGGGCATAGATAGCGGCCTTGGCGTTGAGCGTGTCGAAGATCGTTTCGATCATGATCAGATCGGCACCGCCAGCAATCAGCGCTTCGGCGGCTTCATAATAGTTCTCACGCAGCTCATCAAAGGTGACGTTACGTTTGGCAGGGTCATTCACATCCGGCGATAGCGATGCGGTACGTGAGGTGGGGCCTAGTACGCCTGCCACATAGCGGGGCACGCCGGTTTCAGCGGCAACGGCATCGCACACTTCACGGGCAAGGCGCGCTGATTCACGGTTGAGCTCAACTACCAGCGCTTCCATGCCGTAATCAGACTGGGACAGCTGGGTACTGTTAAAGGTGTTGGTCTCGATAATGTCCGCGCCAGCTTCTAAGTAGTCGCGGTGAATGCGCGCGACAACATCAGGGCAGGTGAGTGCGAGCAGATCATTATTGCCTTTAAGATCCGAAGGCCAGTCGCTGAACCGTTCGCCACGAAAATCCTCCTCGCTCAACTGGGCATTCTGCAGCATGGTGCCCATACCGCCGTCCAGAATCAGGATACGTTCAGCAAGGCGTTGGGTGAGGGTTGCGGTCAAAGCACTATCAGCCATGGCAGGGGAAGTTCTCCAGCGTCACAGTCGTCAAAGGGGATGTTGTTATCGTCGGAAAAGCAGCATCAGTCACTATAAGGCGCGCAATGATAACAAAAGCGAGTGCAAAACGCCCCCTCGAGCATAGCTCTACGATGTATAAGTGAAGCTTTAAGCTGCATAAGTAAACACAATGCAAACGCTAACGTTGAAAAGTAGCACGCAAATAGCCTACTAAAACAGTCGGGATTGTGTCGGCGCGCCGTTTTGCTTACCATAGAGACAAATGACATGTGAAGTGGCGCCGCCACTACCACGGGAGGAAGACAGCCCTCATGACCACGACTAGCGAAAAAGAGACCAATATCGATACTCAAAGTATTGATATTACAGTTAGCGCCCAAGAGTACCTGGCAGAGCTGCTGGCAAAGCAGAACGTTGAAGGTATTGCGGTACGCATCTTTATTACCCAGCCAGGCACGCCCTACGCAGAAACCTGTCTAGCCTATTGCCGACCCGGGGAAGAAGAACCCACCGATGTCACTCTGGAACTCGAGAAAATCAATGTCTTTCTCGATAAAAACAGCTTGGCGTTTTTGGAAGAGGCGGTGGTGGACTTTAACGCTGACCGCATGGGCGGCCAGCTGACCATTAAAGCGCCCAACGCCAAGATGCCTAAGGTCAACGCCAATAGCCCGCTGGAAGATCGCGTTAATTATGTGCTTTACAGCGAAATCAATCCAGGCTTAGCGGCACACGGCGGCGAGATCAAGCTGGTAGAGCTCACTGAAGAGCAGTACGCCATCCTGGCCTTTGGGGGCGGTTGCCAAGGCTGCGCCGCGGTTGACTTAACGCTGAAGGATGGCGTTGAGAAAACCCTAATGGAGCGTATCCCCGAGCTTGCGGGTATTCGCGATGTCACGGATCATACGGATACTACTAACGCTTATTATCGTTAATAAGCCTTCAGGGCAGTAGATCTATAAAACGGCCACCTCAGACGAGGTGGCCGTTTTTTTGTCTATGCAATCTACGTTAACGTTTTGGCAATGACTGCTTTTCTGTCAAAGAGTCGGGCAGGTCGGTGAGCTGTTGCTGCAAGGCTTCCATCCGATTCCAGAGCTTCTCTTGCCACGCTTGCTGCTGCTCCTTTTCCTGCTGCTCATCTCGCTTGGCATGCTGCTCTTTCTGCCGCTCAAACGCTGCCTGCAATTCAGCTAACTGCGACGATAGGTCTAGATTCTGCTGCTGCAAGTGGGCGCTTTGCTGCTGGGATTCGCTGAGCCGTTTCTCACGATTGCTAACGTCTAGCTGCTGTTGGTGCAGCGCTTTTTGAGCAGTTGATAACTCTTGGTTTAACGAAACAGCGCGCTGCTCAGCCTGCTGTAAGCGCTTCTGTTGCGACTTCTCCTCTTGGGCGCGTGCTTGCTGGGCTGCATCCAGCATGGCCATTAACCGGCCCTCAGCCGCTTCGTGGCGCTGCTCTTCCTGTGATAGCCGCTGTTCAAACGTGGCCTGCTGCTGCTTAAATTCAGCTGACTGCATTCGCGCTTGCTCTTCAGCCTGAGAAGTTAACTGCTGCTTATCCCGTTCAAATTGCTTTACTTGATCACGAGCCTCTTCGGCTAACTGGCGCCAATGGTTTTCACTCGTTTGACTTGCGGCCAGCTCCCGACTTAACGCCTCCATACGCTGCTCAATATGGCGCAAGTGTTCTGCAAGGGCGCTTTCCCGCTGCTCCGCATTGGCTGCCTGTTGAGCAGACGATTCTACTGCTAACTGGGCAGCTTCCACCTGTCGATTAGCTTCTTCGCGGTAGTGGAGAAGCGTCTGGTTAGCCACCTCCTGGGCTTCACGCCACAGCTCACTGGCCAGTGTAACCACTACTTCAGGCACACCTTTAGGGGGCGGCACATCACGATTTTGTTCACGCTCACTGCGCCAAAGGCGGAAGTGTTCGCTAATCGTCGTAAAGCTTCCGGTACCTAAAACATCGCGAATACGCTGAACACTCGGTGTGTCGCCGCGAGTCAGCAGCGTATCGATAGCGTGCTGAACATCACTGTACTGAATGCCGTTGCGAGCCATGGTGGCGTCCTTTTCCTTAAGATGCTGCTGTGGGCGATTTAAGCCATCTTTCAAGACAAGCATTGTCGAGACTTATCGTCTAAAAAGCAATAATTACGTATTATGTAATACGTAATTTTATTTATGATTACGGCAATAAATTCAAGATTACCCGTCTTATCTTGAATTTATAGGACTGTAGCGGCACAATTCAGACCAGAGGATCAAATAAAGCCGTAAAGCAGGGTAGAGATGGGTATGCCGAACGATCTAGTGACACCCACTGGCCAGCAATTGGTGCTAAAAGCGTTGCCGAGTGGCGTACGTATTAGCGCGATAAATGATGCTCAGGCGGTGATGGCATGGCTTGATGAGTACACCGACAGCCCACAGACATGGAAAGCATACCGCCGTGAGTCCGAACGGCTGCTGCTTTGGCTGGCTAGCCAACAACTCACGCTGGCGGATATTGACCGCGAGGTATTGCGCCGCTTTGAGACGTTCTTAGCCGACCCGCAGCCTAGCGAGCAGTGGGTTGGGCCTTCAAAGTCACGTACCCATCCAGCATGGCGACCATTTCGTGGGGCTTTATCGCCCGCCAGCCGTCGCCAAAGCCTGGTGATACTGCAGGGCATGTTTGCCTGGCTGGTGGAAGCAGGGTGGGTCAACCACAACCCCTTTCGTTTGATGCGCGATAAATCGCGGCGCCTGAATAATCAAGCGCCCCGTATTGAGCGTTATCTGGAAAGCGATCTATGGGCTTGGTTATGGCAGTGGTTGAACAAACCTGCAGCAGTAGAGCAGGAAGTGGTCGTAAAGAGGGCGATAGAGAAGGCCAATCGTGTCCATTTTGAACAGAGTAGACTGCGATTTATCTTTGGCTTTGCTTACTTGCTTGCACCACGGATTAGCGAAATGGCTGACGCACGCATGTCAGATTTTCAACGTAGCGAAGGGCGATGGTGGTGGCATGTGGTGGGCAAGGGCAGCAAAGTGGCACGCATTCCGCTGCCCGACGATATGCTGGGTTGCCTTGGCCAGTGGCGCCAAGCGTTAGGGTTGCCTCACTACCCAAGCGCGTTAGAAGCGGATGCGCCGCTACTGCGTGCACTGGATGGTCAGCGCGGCCTTGGCCACAATCAGCTTTATCGGCTTATTAAAGCCACTTTTCAGCAGGCGGCACAAACAATTGAAGCAGAGAGCGGGCCGCCACAGCATATTGCCGCGCTGCGCCAGGCAACGCCACACTGGTTACGGCACACCTCGATTACTCATCAGGCCCAATCGGGCATCAGCCTACGCCATTTAGCAGAGAGCGCCCGCCATGCGCGCCTAGACACCACCTCACGCTATCTGCATAACGAAGATATTGAGTGGCACAGTGAGCAGCAGCGACATCGGCTAAGCAATTCGCCCTCGAGCCGTTATAATGGGGCAGATGCGTAAATAAGCGGTACTAAAAGAGACCAACGAAAAGGAAGCACCATGAGCACTTCCGGCGCCGAGCAGGCCCAGCAAGAGCTGATCGAAGATTTCGAGATATTTGATAACTGGATGGATCGCTACCAATACATTATCGATATGGGCAAACAGTTGCCTGAATTCCCTGAAGATTGGAAAACCGACGATTTTAAAATCCAAGGTTGTCAGTCGAATGTATGGATGCGCCATGAAGAGAAGGGCGATAAGCTGCTTTTCAAAGCAACATCAGATGCCGCGATTGTCTCTGGTTTAATTGCCGTACTATTAAGAATCTACAGCGATCGCACGGCCGCTGAAATTCGCGCCACTGAGCCGCACTTTTTGGCCGACCTGGGGCTGGATAAACACCTTTCGCCAACGCGTAGTAATGGGCTACATGCCATGCTGGAAAAAATTTATTCGGTTGCCCAGCAACAGCAGTAGGCTAAAAAGCCAAACGGGAGAGAAATTCGAGTGCCAAATCAAGTCTAGCGGGGGCGGTGATCACAGCAAGAGGGCGCTGCTAGCTCTTCATCTTCACGGCAAAGCTGCTCGCTGCGCCCGCCAGGCACTGGATCCATGCCGCCGGGGCTGCCGGGGTGGCATTTGATAATACGCCTGACTGCCATCCAGCCACCCTTGAAGGGCCCGTGCACCTGAATCGCTTCAATGGTGTAGGAAGAACAACTTGGCCAGAAGCGACAGCGCGGGCCTAAAAGGGGGCTAAGCGTATACTGGTAAACGCGGACAGCGCCAATCATTACTTTTGTCAATAGCCATCGCGGCCAGGCGTACAACGCAGCTCTCCAGCGAAGCATGATTATGACTCGGTCTTTTTGCCATAAAGCACATCGGGGTCAATCAGCGGTTCGCTTGTGATAGTTGCATGCTGATCAGCGAATTCATCCCCCATCTTGTCACCTAACTCATTAGCCACGGCAATATAGAAACAGCTGCGTCGCCCAGTGTGACAGGCAGGCCCGGTTTGCTCTACCTGCAGTAAAAGCGTGTCGCCATCGCAATCGAGGGCCGCTGATTTTAGCTGTTGCTGTTGCCCCGAGGACTCACCTTTACGCCACAAAGTTTGCCGTGAACGAGAGTAGTAGCAGACTCGGCGAGTCTGCAAGGTTTCTTCCAGGGCCTGGCGATTCATCCAAGCCACCATCAACACTTCTTTTGAATCGTGCTGCTGAGCAATGGCGGGGATAAGGCCGTCGGCATTGAAGCGTACGGCATCTAGTAGTGTGACAATCGCGGGCAGGCGATCATCTGTCGTTGCGCGTTCAAGCTGTTTAAACAAATCTTCGGCAGGAACTTGATCAAATCGGGACATACCACTTACTCGCTAGCTGTTCGATGAATTAGCTGTTCGGCACGCTTGGCAGAGTCCTAGGAGCTCTATCGTTTGGCGCTCAACATTAAAGCCCTGGCGCTGTGCCAGCGCGGCTAACTGCGCACTAATTTCATCTAAATGCAGTTCTTCAACATAACCACACATACGACAAATAAGTAGTTGAAAGCCGTGAGCATGCTCAGGGCAGGCGCATGCCACGTAGGCGTTTTGCGACTCGATACGATGCACCAAGCCCTGATCAATTAAAAATTCAAGCGCACGATAAACCGTTGGCGGGCGGGCGGCCGCGTGCTCTGTAGATAGCTTATCCAACAGGTCATACGCTTTCAGCCCGCCGCCATTTTCGGCTATCAGCTCTAACACGCGGCGCCGAATCGGGGTAAACCTCACCCCATTAATATGGCACTGTGATTCCGCCTGCTGCAATAATGTATTCGCGTGGGTCATGGGCAACTCATTGAGTGTTCTTAAGCTCTGTATTAGCTTTAGTCTACGCGCTAGCAAAAGAGGTGTCAGGGCTTTATACAGGCTCGTTAACGACCAGCTCACTCTGCCGGGCAAAATGGTGCTGGGCAAACGCCACCCGCTCCTTTACAGGCACTCCATCGGGCTGGCGTTCAATCAGATCAAGGCGACGGCGTAAGCCTTCACCATTGGTCATTTGTATGGCCAAGCCTGGTCGCGCGTTTAGCTCAAGAAGCATGGGGCCGTATTTACGGTCTAGCACCATGTCAGTACCCAGGTAGCCTAAGCCGGTCATTTCATAACAGCCTGCCGCCAAATTAAGCAGCGTTTCCCACTGAGGGACAACTAAACTAGCTAAGTCATGCCCGGTGTCCGGATGGCTGAAGCAGGGCCGATCAAACTGAACGGCCCGCAATGCAGCACCGGTGGCAATGTTCAAGCCAACACCCACCGCACCTTGGTGCAAGTTAGCTTTGCCGTCAGACGCAGCGGTCGAAAGGCGCATCATCGCCATTACAGGGTATCCTTTGAAAACAATAACCCGAATGTCAGGCACGCCTTCATAGGTGTAATCCATCAGGCTTTCGTCGAAATTAATCAGCGTTTCAATGACCGCCACATCAGGGGAGCCGCCCAGTGAGTAAAGACCCGAAAGGATATTTGAGACGTGGCGCTCAATATCAGTCAGCGTTTGATGCATGCCACTGGGTTTGATAAAGACATTATCCTGGACTTTTTCAATCACCAGAATACCTTTACCGCCGCTGCCTTTGGCTGGCTTGATAACAAAGCCTGCGTGCCCAGTCAGCATTTGGCCTATGTGCTTAACGCCAAACTGGGTCGTTACCGTGCCAATTAGCTCCGGCGTCGTAATCCCATGCTGCTGTGCCAACAGTTTGGTTTTAAGCTTGTCATCCACTAACGGATATAGGCGGCGGCGATTGTAGCGACCAATATAACGAATATTGCGCCGGTTCATGCCAATGATGCCTTTGCTGCGCAGCCGCGTTGGCCAAGTCCAATTTTTTAACCAACTCATGAGGGCTTCTCGTCGTCAGTAATTGGCTTGAAGCGACGGAGCTCAAGTAGGCGATAGCCAGTGTAATTGCCCAGAATGAGGATGAGCGCCATTAAGATTAATTGCACACCCAGGAAGTTGAACGTGATGTGGCGCACCCAAGGGTTGTTCATTGCTAGGTAAGCAAGAACAGCGGTTATCAAGCTCCCTCCACCTTGAATCAGTACCTGCTTGGGACCCTCTTCCTCCCATAGAATCGACATCCGTTCAATGGTCCAGGCAAGGATAATCATCGGGAAGAAGGTGATCGTAAGTCCCGCACTAAGCCCCATTCGATAGGCCAGCACGGTAAAGATCGAGATAATGGCAATCACCGTAATGATGACCGCCGACACCCTAGCTACCAGCAATAAATTCAAATAAGAGAGATAGTTACGAATAACCAGACCAATCGCTACAATCAACAAAAAACCAATTAACCCCGTCATCAGCGTGGTTTGAATAAAGGCGAGGGCGATCAACACAGGCATAAAGGTACCGGATGTTTTGATCCCGACCAATACGCGTAAGAACACCACCATCAAGGCGCCGATAGGGATCAGCAAAATAGTCTGGAATAGCGCCTGCTCCTCCAGCGGAAGGCTGTGGATTGAGAAGTTCAGCAGCGTATTGTCAGAGTAATGATTGCGCACGGCCGCTGAGGCAGGCTGATCATGGGTCATCATTGAGAAAGAGACCCGTGAGCCCGAACCACCTTGAACTTCCAATACAGCACGACCACCCGTTTCCCAAAGCAGTAGATTATCTGGCCGACCTTGCTCGCCGGTGAGAGGATGAAAAATCGTCCATTGATCACCCTCTTCGTCAAACACTTGAATCCAGCTGCTTAGGGCTTGTCGGCGACGCCCATCTTCCAATAGCAAGCCACTCACTTCACGGGCCGACACGTCCGCCTGATTAAGCAGACGTACGACTAGGGCGGCTGGGTTCTCCTGAGTCAGCAGTAATCGCGCGTTCTCGCTCTGACGATCACCATTAATATCGCGGATTAGCTCACGGGCAAAGGTCGCGTTATTAGCACTACGCGCCCAGGCTTCATCAATCAACTGGCTAGCCGCTGAATCGTAGGGACTTTGCCATGGTGTTAACGCCGTCAGCTCAGGTGGCGTTTGAACCGGTGAACGGGCGTCTTGTGAGACCAACATCTGAACGGAGTAGTACAACTGTTGACCACCCGTCGCGTTACGAATAGTCCACTGTGCAGTGCGGCCTAATTCATCAGCCCTGTAAGCAAGTCCATAGCCTGACGACGCCGTGTTCTCAGTTAAAACACGATAACCTGCCTGATGAGAAGGTAGCGCCATATCAACCTGTACGGGACCATCCTGGGCATTAAAGGTAATGACAGCCTCAATTTCCCACACCTGCCGCTGTTCACCAGGTAACCAAGGGATTTCAAACTGCACATGACGGTGCACGCTGGTGGCAATACCCGCAATTAATAGCAAGCCGACAATAATATAAAACATTAACCGTGACATGGAGATTCCTTTCAGCGTGAAGCGCCAGGGGAGAGCAGTTACTCTTCGTTATCATCTTCATCAGCTGCTTCATCTTCAGCAGCTTGATCGGTTGGCTCACCACCAGGGAATTCGGGACGATCATGCAAATAGGTATCAGCCACATCAATCAAGGCGATATCCATTAAGAAACGGCGGCCGAGCAGCACCGGATAGACCAAGTGAGTACGATCATTAAGGGTAAATTCTACATTTTCGCTAATAGGGCCTAGGGTCATTAACAGCGAAATAACGGGACGAGACTCTTCACCCGAGGCTTGAAGAATGCGCACTCGTCGCTCTATAGGTGCCTCAATCCATTCATCTCGCTGAGACTCAACGACCACATCATCCTCGTTAAGCGCGAGCTTAAAGCGCACCCAATCTTCACCATCACGCTCAAAACGGGTGATATCTGTGGCTGAAAGCGACGAGGTGTTGGCACCAGAATCGACTCGCGCTTGAAGATACGTGCCAACCTCAGGGAAACCAACCCACTCGCTACGACCCACCAGCGTTTTGGTGGTTAAAACGTCATCAACTTCACACTCTTCACGAATGATGATGGGATCTTCGTCACGCGCCTCAAGCTGCTGTACATCTTGGCGTAGATAGCGCAACAGGCTGCCTACTTCACGCATATCAGCAGTCAATACCTGCTGCTGATCCAATTGACGCGACTGGAATTCAGCCTGAGTATTACATTGCTGCGTTAACTGACTTTCCAACTCCAGGATGCGAGCATTAAATGACGCTTCGCTTAACAGCGGCGGGTCATTGGATTCCGGCTGGGTGACTGCACAGCCTGCGATCAAAAGCGACAAGCCAGCCATTAGCCACAAAACACCTGGGCGCATAACGAGAGATATCCTTGGACAATAAGTGGAAGAATGATAAGGAGAAGGGAGACTAGTGTCCAACGGCATCACAGGTTTTTGGTCACTCACTTTACTTGATTTAACATAATATATATTAAGCGAACCATCTGGGAACGAAACACCAGGGGCAATCTAGCGCCTAATGCTAACAAAATGGTTTACATAGATTATACAGTCTTGAGCATTCATACAGGAATATTTGAACAAAGCGGGACTTAGGTCGAACTTAAGAGAACCTGTCTTTTGACGTCTAACCAAAAAAGCAGCCCGCTTTCAGCAAGGCTGCTTTTTCTATTCAGCTGGGCGCTTTTTCAACATGCAACACTATTCTGTTGCCGCGTAAGAGCCATCTTCCAGGTGTACTTCATTACCAGTAATCGGCGGTGTGAACACGCACGCAACCGTCATACCTTTCTCTTTACCGCGTAAAAGATGTTCGTCATGCTGATCGAGCAGGTAGATATCACCTGCTTTGATCGGCCAGATTTTTCCGTCGGCTAGGGTTTCAACTTCGCCCTCGCCCTCATAACAAAATACGGCTTCATAGTGGTTTTTATAATGAATATGCGTCTCGGTACCCGGAAATATGCGGGTAATATGGAACGAGAAACCTGCGTTATCGTTGGCCAGAACAAGCCGTGTACTATCCCAGTTGCCGTTTTCGGCGGTCACTAAACGATCTGTTTTACGTGCTTCTTCAAGATTACGAACGATCATAGGATTACTCCGTTGCAGAGCGGCTGGCGATTACCAACCGCTGTATCCCTAACCAAAAAGCTAAACAATACTAGCTAAATGCTTCGTAAGTACTGCTACTAGTTGTTAATGCTAGATTACTCGCTAACAACTGCTTTGACACACATTTCAAGAATATCCAGACCTTCTAATAGGTCCTCATCGGTAATCGTCAGTGGACAAAGGCATTTAACTACTTCGCCATCTTGACCACTGGTCTCAATCACCAGGCCATGCTCAAACGCTTTACTGGTGATCTTGTCAGCAATATCACCTGACACCACATCAATACCGCGCATTAAGCCCCGGCCGCGCTCTGTGGCTGGCATGCCATTTTCAGTTAACAGCGCCGCCAGCTTTTGGAAACGCTCTTCAACGATACGCCCTTTGCGCTGAACGTCACGCTCAAAAGTATCATTGGTCCAATACTTCTTCAGTGCCGCTGTCGCTGTCACCATCGCTAAGCTAAAGCCACGGAAAGTACCGTTGTATTGGCCAGGCTTCCACTTATCTAGTTCAGGGCGCATTAGCACATGGGCAAATGGCAAACCAAAGCCAGATAGCGATTTCGAGTTAGTGATAATGTCGGGGGTAATACCCGCGTGTTCAAAACTGAAGAACTTACCGGTACGGCCACAGCCCGCCTGAATATCATCGACAATTAATAAAATATCGTGTGCTTTACAAATACTTTCTAAACGCTTTAGCCACTCCAGGCCTGCAACGTTAATGCCGCCCTCGCCTTGCACCGTTTCAATGATGACACCTGCCGGGATATCCAAGCCACCCGACTTATCATTGAGCAGCTTTTCGAAATAATCCAGGGTATCAGTATGCTCACCCATATAGCCATCGTAAGGCAGGAAGCTAGCACCCTGAGTGGGTATTCCGCCTGTCGCTTCACGGAACTTACGATTCCCGGTAGTCGCCAATGCCCCCATGGTGACGCCGTGGAAACCATTGGTAAAGGTCACAATATTGTGACGTCCTTTCGCTACACGAGCCAGACGGATAGCCGCCTCAACCGCATTGGTGCCCGTGGGCCCAGGAAGGTGAACTTTATATTCCAAACCGCGGGGCTTGAAAATAACTTCCTCAAGCGTTTCCAAATAGTCACGCTTGGCATTTGTCCACATATCGAGGCCATGAACAACACCATCTGTCGATAGGTAATCGATCATTGCCTGCTTCATATGCGGGTTATTATGGCCGTAGTTCAGAGTGCCCGCGCCGGCCAGAAAATCAATGTATTCACGACCGTTCTCATCGGTTAGACGCGCATTCTGCGCTTTGGTAAATACCACCGGAAACGAACGAGAATAAGTACGTACATTGGATTCCATGCGTTCAAGCGTCTGGGTCTGCATTGGCGACCTCCTAAATTGATCATTTTGCCTATCAGGCGTGGGTAGCCCGGAGCAACATGAACGGGAAAAATGGGCTAACTAATTCACTACTGCTCTTCCAGCACTGCTTGTTAAGTGCTAGGTAGGTTTAAGCGCTTAGTTTTAAGCACTCAGTTTTAAGCACTCAGTTTTAAGCACTAGATAGCGAATTAGAAACGGTCTGTTTGGAAGGGACCAATACGGACCAAGTTTTCCGGGTCATGCTCTCCTCCGAGCTGTTCGGTAGAGAAATATTCGCGACTATTTAGTGGCGCTTGCCAGCGCGAAGCCAAGCGACGAAACAGCCCCCATGAGGCAAGGTTGTCAGGCGTTATAGTCGTTTCTAAATGGTGTACATCATCAAGTTCGTCCCGCGACATGATTGCTTCAACCAAACGACGAGCAAGGCCGGTTCCACGCGCTTTCTCCCCTACCGCGACTTGCCATAAAAAGTAGGTATCTGGCGCATTGTCTTTTACATAACCGGAAACGAAACCCACGATCTCACCCTCTTCGTTGGTCGCAATTGCACAAGTGTCTCGGAATTGTGTCGCTAACAACAGGTAGGCGTATGCAGAGTTTACATCCAGCGGAGGGCACGCTTTTACAAGTTCATAGATACCCCAGCCATCGTCTGCATTCGGCTTGCGGATGTAGAGAGGCGTCTCTGCATGACCGACCACAGCGTCAGCAACGGTGGGCCGGGCAAGGTCGGCAGAAGGTGTAAACGGTTGCGTGGGTGTACTCATGGTTATGCTTCGCTGTGGCGAATTTGAGCACTATTATAACAGCTGATTATGAGCAATTCAAAAATCATATTATTCATCACCCTATTTTGCATAATTTATTGTTATGTGAAACCGCCTCGCCCGCTCACTGAAACATAAATATTGAATAACAGCTTTGATACTGACTATCTGCGCGTCAGTGTCCGCAACGTAACAAACTCTTCTGCACCCGTAGGATGAATGCCAACGGTACGGTCAAAATCCGCTTTTGTTAAGCCAGCACGTACAGCGATCGCAATACCCTGTATCACTTCACCAGCCTCTTCCCCCACCATATGAGCGCCCACCACGACATCTGTTGCATCATCCACTATCAGCTTCATTAAAGTGCGTTCGTGACTACCCGATAATGTGTGCTTCATGGCGCGGAAATCAGTGCTGTAAACGCGAATGTTGGTAAATTTTTCGCGTGCGGCCTCTTCGGAAAGCCCCACTGTGCCGATATTAGGATGACAGAAAACAGCGGTAGGAATGGTGCTGTAATCCAACGGTTTGGGCACCGTATTGCTAAAGTGGTGATCCACTAACTGCATAGCTTCTGCCAATGCAACCGGGGTTAATTCTGGCCCTGCGGTTAAGTCACCTAGTGCAAGTATCGAAGGCAGGGCCGTTTCAAAACGCTCGTTGACCGGGATTTTACCCTGCCTGTCCAAAGTTATTCCGAGGGCATCCAAGCCTAGGTCGCTTACATTAGCGTGTCGGCCAGTGGCGGCAAGCACCACATCTACTTCAAGCACCTCACCCGTGGTGAGGTAAACGTTATAGGCAGTCTCGGTAGCCTCAATACGCTCAATATTAGTGTTGAAGTGAAGATTTACGCCCTTTCGTTCCATCTCAGCACAGGTGAATTCGCGCACTTGCTGGTCAAACCCTTTTAAAAACAGCTCCCCGCGGTAAATCAGGTGCGTTTCGCTTCCCAGCCCATTAAAAATACTTGAGAACTCAACGGCAATATAGCCGCCTCCAAGTACTAGAAACCGCTTAGGAAAGTTATCCAGATCAAAAATTTGATTTGAATTTAATGCATGTTCACTGCCAGGAAAATCGGGTATCCATGGCCAGCCACCCGTAGCCAGTAAAATTTTGTGTGCTGTTACGGGCGTGTCGTTTTGTTCGTTTTTTAGCATTACCGTGTGGGCGTCCACTACCTGGGCTCGAGCATTGAACAAGGTGACGCCAGCACCTTCCAATAGGCGTTGATAGATTCCATTAAGGCGTTTTATTTCACTAATTTTGTTATCACGCAATGTAGCCCAATCGAAATTTGCTGGGCCAGGGAGCTGCCAACCGAAGCCAGCTGCATCATCAAAACTGTCATGAAAGTGTGCTGCATAGGAATAAAGCTTCTTGGGTACACAGCCAACATTGACGCAGGTTCCACCCAGATAACGATCTTCCGCAATAGCCACCTTAGCACCTGTCGCCGCAGCCATTCGCGCGGCGCGGACGCCGCCAGAACCTGCCCCGATGACCAGAAGGTCGTATTCGTATTTAGTAACGTCTGTCATCGTTTACTCCTATTCATTTAGCATTCAGGGCGCTCATATCCGCCCCGCTCCCGAGCCGAGCTTGTTGACCTTGCCGCTGGGGAAGGTTAAAACCATTCGTCTATTTTATACTTACCACAGCCTAAACTCTTTGCTGTTTTAAGGTCCGTTTTCCGGCTTTTTCTTAACCTCATTGGAGACCCTATGTCTGACCCTATTGCGACGCTACTGGATAATAATCGCGCCTGGGCTGAACGCATGTGCGAAGAAGACCCCGAGTACTTTAAGCGCCTCTCCAATCAGCAAAACCCCGATTATTTATGGATTGGCTGTTCAGATAGCCGCGTGCCCGCTAATCAAATCATTGCGCTCCCGCCTGGTGAAGTTTTTGTCCACCGTAATGTCGCCAATTTGCTCCATCATACCGACATGAATGCCCTCTCAGTGGTTCAGTATGCGGTCGATGTACTGAAGGTCAGCCATGTAATGATTGTCGGACATTATGGTTGCGGCGGCATTAAGGCTGCCATGATGGGAGGTGAGTGTGGCGTGGTTGATTATTGGCTACACTCTGTGCGCGAACAATACACCCGCCACCGAGACACCCTTGATCACCTGCCCATGAATGAACAGATTGATCGTATGTGTGAGCTCAACGTTAAAGCCCAGGTGAATAGCCTGTGCCGCACCAAAATCTTGCAGCGCGCCTGGCAGCGTGGCCAGAAAATATCAGTGCATGGCTGGGTATACGGTTTGAGCGATGGCCGTGTTAAAGATCTCAATTGCACGATCAGCGGTTTAGAGCAAGTTGAAACTCTCTACCGCATCGACCGTTTGCAAAAAGGCGATTAATCCCTTTTGCAGCGCCTGCCGTTTTACTAATTAAAACGGTAGGCGCGATGACAGCTTCGACAGCTTGTTGCTACCTCTGACAACGCCCTTGCTGCTCCTCGGTAATCTTCCTCTTGAGTGGCCTCAACCAAGTTCCCAACCTTGCTTTCAAGGTCAGCAAATCCAGCACTAAACGCATCCCACTCTTCCCAGATAGACGGTCTTGCCTCTGACCCACTACCATGGGTGCCTGCTATAAAAGCGGGTAATAAGTGCTGGGCATTGGCACGCTCCTGAAGCTCAACCAAGCGCGGCGTAGCAGCGTCAGCATCCTGATTATTAACCAGATCGAAGCGCAATTGACGCAACAAACTCTCTATGTCTTTCAGCTCTTCTCTACGCCAAATCACCGCTTCCCGCTCACTTGAGAAAGGTGTTTCGCTAACACTCTGTGGCATCGTGAGCACGGGTGCTGCTTCGTCGCTTCCCCAAGACAGCGGAGCAACGAAGAGCAGCGACAACACACTGGCTAGCGCGCTTATTTTGACCGGCTGCTGTCTTCTAAATAGAGATGGAGAATCAACCGGCATGCTGAGCGCCTATGGGACAGGTCACGCCTGTGCCTTTTAACCCACAGTAGCCGTTTGGGTTTTTATCGAGATACTGCTGATGATAATCCTCAGCGTAATAGAACGTATCCAGTGGCTTAATTTCAGTGGTAATACGCCCTTTGCCAGCTTTATCAAGCGCCTGCTGAAAAGTAGCAGCGCTTTGCTCAACTGCACTAAGCTGTGCTTGGCTGGTGGTAAAGATAGCAGAGCGGTACTGGGAGCCAATGTCGTTTCCTTGGCGATTACCCTGGGTGGGGTCATGCTCCTCCCAAAAAACCTGCAGTAGCGTTTCAATCGCCACTCGTTGGGGATCATAAATCACGCGGACAACTTCAGTGTGGCCGGTACGCCCTGTACATGTTTCCTCGTAGGTAGGATTGGGCGTTTGCCCACCAGCATAGCCAGCCGCAGTCACATAGACCCCGGGGAGCTGCCAAAAAAGGCGTTCTACCCCCCAGAAGCAGCCCATGCCAAACACGATTTCTTCATGGCCTTCCGGAAACGGCGGATGCAGTGAATGGCCATTAATAGTATGTACTTCACTCGTTTTTATAGGAGCCTCGCGTCCAGGCAATACTTTCTCATTACTCGAAAATAGCGACATATCGCCCTCACTTTAACGCTGATTAAGAATGACAGGATTGCCAGAGCGGGTAAACGTGTAGATTAAATCCACCGCTTGGTTGGTTCCCGACACGGCTTGTACATAAAGGTTACGCCATAACGTGTAGCGTAGTGTCAGTTCTGCAATGGGTGAGAATATACCCACCCCATAGCTGATGCGAATATCGTCGGTCAGTTGGCCACTAACAGCCACCTGACTATCATCGCCAGCACCCGTTGTATCAAGGGTTAAGTCGTCAATACCAAACGCTTGGCCAATTGAGCCCACCGCGCCGCCTGTGCGACCTAGTGACATGCCAATTAATGCAGTGGTCAATGCACTGTCAATACCTCCACCTGAGGCGTCCGGTGCACGACCACGCAGTAGGTAGGAAAGTGCGCTTGTTTCATTCATAGCTGGCTCAGAAAATACCGCTACGTTTGGCTCCTGAGCATTACCTGACACCCTTAACCCGGCAATAACATCATCTTCAGTGATGTCAGGATTACGGATCGCCTCAAAATCCAATGTAGGCAAGTCGGGAGGGCCACTAAACAACAACTCCCCGCGGCGAATAAGTAGATCTTGGCCAAATGCCTGGAAACGTCCATCCACTAAATTAACATCGCCAAACAGTTGAAGCGCCCCACCACTCTGACGGATTTCCAATGAGCCGCCCAAGCCAGACTCTAATCCATAGGCCGAAAACTGCATATCGCGACCGAGTGTTAAGGTAACTAATACATCAAGCTCAATACCCGTCGCCGCAAGCTCATCGGATGTACTGGGACCCTCCGCACTCGCCGCCACACGCTGCGCTTCGATCTCTGCCTGGCGATCATCGCGCTCGGTAATAATAATTTCATCGCCGCTAGGCGTGATGGCTGAAGATGGCATGTCACCGACTTCAAGCCTTGCCCAGGGCAGATTAATATCGCCCCTCACTTGAAGCTGCTCTGGGGTAACGCGAACACGAATATCAGGGGCCGCTTCTAACCGCCCAAATTGCGGCAACACAATCAGTATGGGCTCTTGCACAGCATTCAAGTCAACACCTATCCGCCAGTCATCACTGCTAGGCCAGTAACCATCGCCGGTGATCTCCAAACGCCCACGTTCTGCTGCCAAGTATCCGTCAATATCGCCCTGATCCCCATCGAATGAAACGATCAATTCGCCACCTTGAATATCAACCGGAATATCAGGGCCATTCACACGAATACCTCTTAATCCAAGCTGCCCCTGCAAATCTGGCTGCGCTGTAGTACCGCTAATTTGCACACTACCGGTGAGATCACCTTCCAGCCGATCCATTCCCACCATCATAGGACGATAAGGCCGCAGAGAAACATCGTCCGCACGCAACTCACCCGTCAAACCACCCTGACCAATGGGATCATTAATGGATAGGGTTAGACCTAGCTCACCCGCCTCAGCAAGGGAGAGTACGATATTTGCATCCGCTTGGGCCTGGTTGGCCTCTACCTGTGCATCCAA
This sequence comes from Halomonas sp. NPDC076908, assembly GCF_050269715.1. Taxonomy (NCBI): domain Bacteria; kingdom Pseudomonadati; phylum Pseudomonadota; class Gammaproteobacteria; order Oceanospirillales; family Halomonadaceae; genus Halomonas; species Halomonas sp. NPDC076908. Next base: position 46,778 of record NZ_JBNNIW010000003.1, read on the forward strand.
GTTGATCCGTGGGAGCTCAACCGGCTGACCGTAATCATTAACAGCGGTAATCGCCAGCTCGCTTAAAATTTGAACGTCTGCCTGCCAACGAGCACCACCCTGACGCCAGCTAGCTGCAAGGTCGGCGGTAGTATCACCTTCTAACTGCCACTCCTCTGGCAAAAAGGGCTCTAACATTTCCATTGGCACTTCACGTAACGTCAGCAGCGCATTCCCCTGCTGAGCCGACGCATTAATCGCCTCTTCAGAGCAGACAACGCCTCCCTCTTCACGGCGTAGGCAGAACGGCGAAAGCCTGGCCTGCCCATCAGCCAGGTTGTAGCGTAAATCCAAAGGCGCTTCGAGGCGGATACTTCCCGCCTCAGAATCAATCTCCAACGGTGTGATGCGTGCTTGATACAGTTGACTTTCCTGGTTGAGTCGACCTTCCAAGGCGATCAATGCGCGGCTTAAGACCGCGTTTTCCTGCCCCTGAGCCGTTAGCTCTAGCTGATGTTGGGAAAGACGGCCAGATAGATTGGCATCAACTTGGGGTAGTGATTGGCCACCCGCCATTACGTTTTGCAACGCAAGCTGCACATCAAGAACAGGGTCATCAAGGCCGCGTACATCGGCATCAAGTTCGAGCCGTTCAACTCGATTTTCCGCAAAGCGCAGCCCATCCCCCCTTAAGTTGGCGATTAGCTGCGGCTGGCTAAAACTGCCACTCGCCCGCAGGGTGCCGACTAAGGTTCCCGCAAGGTCAGGCGAGAGCGTTTGTAATTGTCGTAATGCAACATCTGCATTAAGCGACATGGCTTGCTCGCTGATTTGACCCGCCGCTTCAAGTCGATTATTCCCTTGAGTGAACAGCAGCTCATCAATATCAATTTCCAGGTTGCTGTTAGCATCAAAAGCGGCCTGCAGCGTGAGCGGGTAGTCGCGCAATTCACCATCAATAGCCAAGTTAGGTACGCTAATTGCCCACTGCTCTTCTAACTGGCGAACTGAGAGTTCAATATCGCCATTGAGATTACCCTCCAACTGATCAACAAAGTGTGCCGGATCAAACTGATCTAAACGAATAGTGGCATTAACCTGTAGTGGAGCAAGCCAATTAATGCTGCCTTCACTACGTAGCGTGCTTTCGCCCACAGCGAGCGTGAGTGGCTGCCAGTTGAAATGCTCAAAATCACCTTCGCCGCTGACACCCACTTCAGTACGCGGCAGGTTTGGTCCCTCGACCACTAACGCAAGCTGGGCACGGTAGTCGCTGAGACTCCCGGTTACCTGAAGATCTAAATCATCAATGACATACGCTTGCGCGGTGAGATCTTCATCCCGGCCGTTGCTATCTACCGTTGCGTCAGGCAGCGGCCACTGCACTTGTTCGCTCTGTACCTGGAGCTGGAACGGGAGCGTGGGGGATAATGCATCCACCTCTCCATTTATCGAAGCACTCACTGTACCAGTGGCTTCAAGCTGCACCATCAGCGCATCAAGTGGGCCGGAAAGCTCCAGCACAACGGTTTCACTGCTATTTTCGGCAAACAGCTCAGGCGCTAGGTTATGCAGAAATAGCTCAGTGCTTAAGCGAGCTTCTAAGGGATAGTTGCCGCTCAAGACGGCCGATGCCGTGAGCTCTGCCTGTGCGTCTGGCGTTACCACCGCGAGCTGCGTTACCTCAACTCGATCACCCTCATTAAAGAGCCCTAATTGAAGCCGTTCAACGTGATACTCAAATATACCCTCAAGATGAAAATCATTAACCGTAAATTCAGGGATCTGAATATCAACCGGCAGATTTATATCAGGCAGTACAAGGCGCTCATTAGGCGATGAGGCTGCAAGCACTCCTTCTTGTTGAGGCTGCTGGAGCAAAATCGTGGCATCGATAGCGTCAGGATCAAGTGGTGTTTCAATCTCTTGCGTTAACCGGACGCCTGGCGATGGCGGCAAGTACACGCGGGGTTGCTCTAGGTGAGTCGGCGCCAAACGGACAAGGTTCCCTTCAGCAACGGCCGCTGAAGTTAATGATTGCCAGTAAATTTCGGTGCCGTTGGCAAGTCGCAGATTGACATCAGCAAATTGGAGTGAGCGTAACTCAATGGGGAAAGGAAAGCGGATGGAAAGTGGAGAGCTCTCTTCAGCAGGAGGCTCCTCATTGCTAGCTGATCCTAGCCGAATGTCGGCACCCACAACGCGTAAGGTGTCGATACACAAACGCCCAGAGAGTACGCAGTCATCTGCCCACGCCAATTCAAATTCATCAATGGCTACAAGGGTTGTCCCCACCTGCAGCTGAAACCCTTCAAGCAGAATGTGATCCAGCAGCCCCCCTTCGTGATGCGTGTAGGAGAAGAAGTCACGCTGCTCACCCTGAGAGAGCAATACGCCCGTGCCCCAAGGTGATAACGCTACCCCAATAACTAAAGCAACAACGCCAAATAACCAGATAGGCAGCACGATGGCGATGCGTATTAAACTCCAAAGCAACAGCCAGACGCGATACTTTGAAGACAGCACTTGGCGTTTTTCAGACGTAGATGTTTCAACCTGTGACAAGTCTATCTCCTAGAATTCCGGTCCGATGGAAAAGTGCAAGCGCCAATCGTCTTCATGATCAAAGGGGTGGGCAACATCGAAGCGAATGGGCCCGACCGGCGAGATCCAGCGTACCCCGGCGCCGGCGCCTGTCTTCAAGTCATTAGGCCCCCAATTATCAAACGCATCACCAGTATCAACAAAGGTGGCCCCCCACCAGTCTCCGCTAACGCGCCTTTGATATTCTAAGGTCGATGTAAGCATCTGCTGGCCACCGCGAAGACGCCCTTGCTCGTTTCGCGGTGAAAGGCTTTCAAAGGAGTAGCCACGCACGCTGCGGTCGCCGCCAGCAAAGAAGCGTAATGAAGGTGGTAGCTTGTCAAAGTCATCGGTTTCGATGGCACCCAGGCTTAGCCGTGCCAAGAAACGATTATCATCGCCAATAGTGCGTATCCATTCGGTATCACCTGTCAGCCGCGCAAACTGGGCATCAGAACCCCAGGCGGTGTCCGAGTACTCCACCGAAAGCTGCTGCCTGTCACCCCATAAAGGAAAACGCTGAGGCCGCGTTCGCGTACGCGACCATTGCACCCCAGGATAGAGCAGCCAAACTTGTTCTGCTTCACCACCCTGCTCGAAGTCAACATAGCTTGTACGCAGATAGAGTGACTGAACCCAATCGTTGTCAAACTGCCATCGGCGTGCCACCTCAACGGATGCTTCCAATAGCTCGGTATCATTGTCATCCAAGTTGCGAACACCATATTGCAGGCGATAGCTATCACGAAGGGGATCTTCTAAGGGAATGTTATATACCCCGGTAAAACGCTGCTCTGGAGCAGATAAATAAAGGTCATGATTAAGGCTGTGACCATATTGATTGATCCAAGGCTGCTGCCAGCCAAACCGCAAGCGTGGACCTACGTCAGTTGCGTAGCCGATACCCACTTCAAATTGATGGCGATCAGCAGGCTCTAAACTGACATCAATGGGCAGCCGTGTGTTATCGGGGTTATTAATACTTAATGCACTAGCTAATGCGGCCATACTGACTCGCGGCCGCTCTGGTTGTGAAGCCGTTGCCTCACTCCACCATGCATCACCACCACCGGGAGGGGCTATGACCAGCTCTTGAGCAGTCTCAAGACGTGGGCGAACTGAAACCGAACTAAACCAGCCAGTTTCACTCAGGCGCTGGTTATAACGCACCAAGTCTTCCGCTAGGTAGGGGTCACCCGCTTCAAAGGGTTGAATACGACGTAAACGGTCTAATTCAATATGGCTGCCGGTAATAAAGCTTCTACCAAACTGGTAGCGAGGCCCACTATTGAAATCCATATAAAGGCGGGCACTTTGCAGATAGGGGCGAACTTCCATACGTCGGTCAGTAAAGCCCCAGTCAAAGTAACCTCGCTCGATAGCCAACCCAGTAAATTGGCTGCGCAACCGATCCCAAGGGGCGTGTCGTAATACATCTCCCACTTTCAGGGGGAAGGCATCTAGAGCATCCTGAAAAGGCGCATCATTACTTGCGTCACCTTCCACATTGATTGAAAGCGTTTCAATTTTTACTTGAGGGCCGGGATCAATTTCAAGCCATACTCTTTCCGCTGTAGCACGCTCAAGCGTGATATCTGGCTCGTAATAGCCAAAAACTCGCATGGCTTCTTGTGTGCGACGGCGTACCTCGCCCTCTAAACGCACTTCGGTATATTGTTCAGCATCAACATTCTGTAGATAGGCCTGAATATTGCGTTCTACCGCGCCTGGGACGCCGGTAATGGTGGCATCAACCGCAAATGCACCATACGACACACAAAATAGCGGTAGCGCGATACAAAATGCGCGCTCAGTGGCTGAAGTCCATCGCCGTTGTCTTCCCATACAATTTTTTCCTAAACTAAATCAGCGGCTTCATCGCACTATTAAAAGGCGGATTCTCTGTTAATTATCGGTTTAGCTGTTTAATTTTCGCGTTACTTTTTCATCCTGGAGATTGAAAGGGTAAGCTCAACGCAGCATTTCAAGCTGAGCACTGAAAGCCAGTTGGGCTTGGCGGACTTGGCGAACATCGCTCTCTAGCGTATTCAGGCGCTGAGTCCATGTTTGCTCAAAGGCGTCCAATGCTGCCTGATCCAGCGGTGCTTCTACCTCTGCCAGCGATGCTTCTAACGTGTCTAAACGCTCAGCCATCGCTTCTTGCTGCGCAGCTAGCTGCTGCTCCCAAGCATTACTAAGATTAGCGACTTGAGAGTCAAGTGAGGCTAAACGCTGATCGGTAAGCTGCTCTAAATGATCAACTTCCTCCATTAAATTAAGCCGCCCAGAGGTACCCGCTTGTTCAAGTGAATCTAACGAGTCGCGTAAAGCGGCTAATTGACTGTCCCGAGACTCCGCTTGCTCTCTGAACTGTGCTAACTGATCAAGCAAAGCATTCATTGAATCACTAGTAGCGGCTTCTTCGTTGGTCGTAAGCGCGCCATATAACTCTTCACGGGCATCTAGCAACGAAATAGCCAATTGTTCTTGCTCTTGAAAGAGCGTCGACATCTGGGCTTGTACAAAGGTTATCGTATCTTGTACGTCAGTGTCACCCGAGTCGAGTCGAGCGTGCACGTTGGAGACCTCTCCGCTTACGCGCTGCAACTCATTTAACAATCGTTCACGCTCGTACCAAAGTCCAGCCGCCGCCGCAATTAGCACCCCTACTATGAGCAACATGAATAACCAAAGCGGCCACAATGATGGGCCTTTTCGGTATCGCAGGTGCTGAGCAGTCAAGCTTTGATCCACATCGGGCACAATGCGAGAGGGAGCGGTGGAATCTGGCATGACATTTCCTCAAAGAGTCTTCGGGTCGGCACGACGGCCTATACCTCGATACATTAATCCACAGCTGGCAACAAACTCAGGGTCGTAGATATTGCGCCCATCCAATACTAACTTACCCTTTAGTAACGAAGCGAGTCGATGCCAGTCTGGGTTCCAGTACGTTTTCCATTCTGTGACCAGCATTAACACATCCGCGCCCTCACATGCTTGGTAAGGATCATGAGAGTAAGTGTTTAAATCTTTTCGCTCACCCACAACGGCATGAAGCGCTGGAATCGCAGCCGGGTCATGTAACTGAACCTTAACACCCTGCGCCCAAAGCGCCTCTAGGAGTATTAATACCGGGGCATGATCAATACGCGCAGTACCTGGCTTGAAGGCAGCGCCCCAGATAGCCACGGTTTTACCATTGAGTTCGCCTCCAAAATGGGACCACAGCTTGCGAAACAGCGTCTCTTTTTTCTGTTCGTTGATATCCATGACCTGCTCAAGCAGCGCTGAGTAGCGTCCACTCTTTAACTGCACGTCGGCCAAGCGCATCAAGTCACGCGAAAAATTAGGTCCGCCGAAGCCACACCCTGGGTATAAATACTCAAAACCAATGCGTGAGTCCGCTCCCATCCCTTGCCGGACATGCTCAACATCCACCCCCAGCGTATCAGCCAAACCAGCAATTTCATTCATATAGCTGATGCGTGTCGCCAGCATGCCGTTAATCGCTAACTTGGTTAATTCCGCCGCGCGGCGCGGCATGCATTGAAAAACTTCGCTCCGCCGATTAAATGCGCGTAAAAGCTCTCTTACCACTTGCTCGCCAGTGGCATCGTCGCAACCTAATAACCTTCTTGTTGGCCGAGTAAACGACTCCCATGCGCGCCCCTCTTCCAGGGTATCAGGAAGGGCAACACTGGTGTGCTGAGAACCCATCAGCGTATGTAAACGCTCCGTCTCACCCACCGGGAAGGTAGAATTATTAATCAGCACAATGCCACGCTGATCGGCAAATAGAGGCTTTTCAACCAATGCGCTAGCTGCTGTGCGCTGTGCCGGGGATAACGCCAACCAGATTACATTCGGTACGTCGGCATCTTCAATTCGCTCAATGACCTGCAGCACCCCTTCTGCTATTCCCTGTTCTAAATGCTCCAACAAGTGGGGCTCACTGCGTAACCAATCAACCTGAGAAAGCGCCGACCAGGGCGCATCGCCATGCGGCAACCACTGAACCTGATGACCTACCCAAGCCAATGCGGCGGCTGCCGTTGCGGCGCTTAATTCGCTACCGTAAAGTAACACCCGCATGGGTTATACCCCTTGATGGTAACGTGACAGCAGAGCCTGGAAAGCCTCTCCAAACTCAGAATGGCGGCGTGCGTAGGCTAGCGTGGCTTCCAAGTAGCCCATTGGATGCCCGCAGTCATAGGTGGCCCCTTGCATACAATAAGCCTGGACGCCCGACTGCTCTCGCAGGGTTTCCAGTGCGTCTGTCAACTGAATTTCACCACCGGCACCGGGTGCTGTTGATTCTAGAATTGAAAAAATATTGCCTGGCAACGCATACCGGCCAATGACCGCTAAATTTGATGGTGCCGCTTCACGCGTTGGCTTTTCTACCATACCAACCAGCTCCGCTGACTCTCCTGGTGCCGGAGCCTGTCCAGAAGGCGCAACGATGCCGTACTTCACTACGTTTTCCCAGGCAACGGCTTCCACCATTAGCTGTGCAGTCTTGTGTTGATCAAAAGCTTCTAACATACCGATCAAGTCAGATGTTTGGTTGGCGCTATTATCTACCAGCACATCGGGCAACAGCACAGCGAAAGGTTCGTCATCACCAATAACAGGGCGTGCGCAGAGCACTGCATGTCCAAGCCCTAACGGTTTCCCCTGGCGAACACTAATAATACTGACATCATCCGGCACCAGATTGCGCAGCATGGCAAGAAGCTCGTGTTTACCTTTTGCTTCTAAGCTATCTTCCAACTCCGCATTGGTATCAAAGTGGTTTTCGATAGCACTTTTATGGCTACTGGTGACCAAAACAATTTCACGGATCCCGGCGGCGATCGCCTCTTCGACCACATATTGAATCACCGGCCGATCGACAATCGTAATCATCTCCTTAGGAATAGCCTTAGAAGCTGGTAAGCAGCGAGTGCCAAATCCAGCAACGGGGAGTACGGCTTTGCGAATCATATAAAGGTCCTTTTCATGCGTTCCGACACAGGAGTGGTTAGAATGTCCATAATACTGAAGGCGTGAGTGGATGCCACCTCACTAATGGACAATTACGAGTGTAAATGGCCAATTACCAGTCGTTTGGCTGACACCATTCGCTCAATGCTTAATGGACAAAGGGAGTCACAATATGCAACCGACACCACAGGATAGCACTGCTAATCGCTATCAAGGCAACGTCGATGCTGCGGAAGTCGCCAAATTTGATGCTCTCGCTAGCCGCTGGTGGGACACACAGGGTGAATTTAAACCGCTACATGAGATTAATCCTCTGCGGCTTGATTTTATTGATGCACGTGCCGGGCTAGCGGGTAAAAAAGTACTTGATGTAGGCTGTGGCGGGGGCATTTTAAGCGAATCAATGGCCCATCGCGGCGCGAAGGTAACGGGTATTGATCTTGGCGAGGCCCCCTTAGCGGTTGCTCGCTTACATGCGCAAGAACACGGTGTAAGCGTTGATTATCAGCATATTAGTGTTGAAGCTATGGCGGCCAAACAGCCCGGTAGTTATGACGTTGTTACCTGCATGGAGATGCTGGAGCACGTACCTGATCCAGCTTCCGTGATTCGTGCTTGCAGTGCGCTGGTTCGCCCCGGCGGGTACGTATTTTTCTCAACGTTAAACCGAACACCTAAGTCCTATGCGTTTGCAATTTTAGGGGCGGAGTACGTCCTTAAGTTGTTGCCACGGGGCACACATACTTATGCTAAGTTTATTCGCCCATCGGAAATGGCAGCTTGGTCACGGCAAAGCGGTTTAGAAGTGCGCGAACAAACGGGGCTTACTTACAACCCGCTTACGCGCCACTACCGCTTAGTGGCCCACGATGTTTCGGTTAACTACATGATGTACTGCCGTAAGGTGAGCGATTAAATGACGACACAATCACCCCAAGCAATACTCTTTGACCTGGACGGCACACTGGTAGATACCGCCCCTGACTTGGCTGAAGCCACCAATGCTTTACGACATCAACACGGTTTAGCGCCACTACCTTTTGAAGTGATTCGCGGCCAAGTCTCCAATGGCGGCAGCGCCTTAGTGACGCTGGCGCTGGGGCTAGAAGCTTCCTCCAGAGAGCATAATCAAGCGCGCGAGTTTTTGCTTGATGCCTATGAGCAGGCCGTGGCTGTTCACAGCCGAGTTTTTTCGCCATTAGATGTGTGGCTAAAAGGATGGCATGGCGATCAGCGCCCCTGGGGGATTGTGACCAATAAACCGCGCCGCTATACCCTTCCGCTGTTAGAGGCATTGGCACTACAGCCGGGGGCTCTCCTCTGTGCAGATGATTTAACCGTCAAGAAACCAGCACCTGAGCCACTTTGGGAAGCGGCTCGACGTTTAGGCGTCGTACCCGAAAAATGCTGGTATATCGGCGATCATGTGCGCGATATGCAGGCAGCCAGGGCAGCTGGAATGACGGCTGTGGCGGTAGGCTATGGCTATATCAGCGAAGAGGATAACTATCAGCAGTGGCCAGCAGACCTGTGGTTTGAGGAGTGTCAGCAATTAGTGGATGCCCTGGCTGTCTTTGGCCAAACGCCAAGTAAAACAGGACATCTGGTTTAATTGGCCGCACCCCTGCCGCTAACGTATCTATCTACACCTTTGGCGGCTGGGCATCTAACTTCTGACCGCTTGTGCCAGCACTATCAGGCCCCATTAACCACAGGTATGTGGGCATAATGTCTTCGGGTGTCCGCAGTGTGAAAGGGTCTTCGCCAGGGTAAGCTGTGCGTCGCATTTGAGTACGCGTAGCACCGGGGTTTAATGTATTGACACGAATATTGGGTTGATTCGCCAATTCATCGGCCAATACTTCAACAAACCCTTCGGTGGCAAACTTAGAAACAGAGTAAGCGCCCCAATAAGCACGCCCTTTGCGCCCAACACTTGATGAGGTAAAAATCACCGACGCATCTTCAGACTCTTGAAGTAGCGGTAACAGCGCCTGGGTCATCCAAATGGGGCCATTAATATTAACCTGCATGACCTGCTGCCATAGTTCAGGATTATATTGCTCAAACGGCGTAATACGGCCTAACAGACCCGCGTTATGTAAGAGCCCGTCTAAACGCCCAAACTCTTTATCCAGCGTTTCGGCCATATCATGAAAATCTTTAAGCGTGGCACCTTCAAAGTTAAGCGGAAAAATGGCGGGCTGAGGCCCTCCTGCCGCTTCAATCTCATCATACACGCGTTCTAATTTGGCAATAGTGCGCCCCAATAGAATCACGGTTGCCCCATGCTGGGCATAGCTCAATGCTGCCGCACGGCCAATCCCTTCCCCTGCGCCGGTTACCAACACGATGCGATTTTCCAATAGGTTGGGCGCTGGTTGATAGTCGATCTTGCAGCTCATGCTGATTCCTTGAAGCAAAAATTATTAACTCGCTGATTGGCGTAAGAAGTCATTAGCTAAGCCAGCAGCGCTACTCTGCGGGTAATCATCGCGCACTTGCTCTAACAGTTCACGGCTCCGCTCAGCCTCGCCTTGACGCGCCTTCACTAGCCCCAATTTGTAGAGAGCATCGGGTACTTTACTGCTACCGCTATACTCTTCGATAACGCGGCTAAAGGCTTGGTCAGCCTCGTCTAAGTCGCCTTCTGCAGCGTATAACTCGCCCAACCAATAGTGCCCATTGGCCGTTAAGCTAGTATCCGGGTGCGCAGAGACAAACCCTTCAAACGCTGCAATGGCCTCGTCAAAACGGCGCGCTTGAACATGCGCGAAAGCAGCTTGGTAATCTGCCTGAGCATCTTCACTGACATTTCTAGTCGAGGGCGCATTTACCACTTGCTCCGCCGCTGCCGGTTCGACGGCGGGGGTCGACTGCTCAATCTGAGATGGCCCACTACTCATTAGCCGATCCTCAATATCGAGGTACTGCTGTTGAGACTGGCGCCGAAGCTGCTCAAGCTGATGGCGTAGTTCTTCGATCTGGCCACGCAACTGCTGGATTTCCTGACTATGCTCTTCTACCTGATTAAACAGCACCAGATTGCCGCTAGACGCCTCTTGGCGTTGCGTCTGCTCATAGAAACTACTGCTGGAAGAGTTAGATAAATCTTGAACAAGTGGTTGCTGAGCAGCGGTTGTTAGAGGCAATACGGACAGCGGGAGCACTAAGGCTCCCGCACCGCACAGCCTCTCAAAGTAACGTTTGAGACTGTGATTCATGATGACTCCATTGATAAAGTTCGGCGCACCAAGGCACGCCGAACTCATCAGTAGTTAAATGCTCAGTAGTTAAACACAACACGACGGTTCTGAGAGTATGCACTCTCATCCTGGCCGCTGACTGCCGGACGCTCTTCGCCGTAGCTAACAACACTCATTTGTGATGATGATACGCCTTGAGTATTTAAGAAACGACGAACCGCTCCAGCACGACGTTCACCCAGTGCCATGTTGTATTCACGTGTGCCACGCTCATCCGTATGCCCATGAAGAACGACTTGAGCATTCGGATTGGCACGCAAATAACGCGCATGAGCCATCACAACAGACTCATACTGGCTGCTGATGGTGTCGCGGTCAAAATCAAAATAAATGGTGCGAACTTCAGGAATGCGTGAGTCGGCCTGCTGACCAGCGCCTGACCCAGTACCTGTAGTAGAACCATACTGGCTACCAGTACCTACGCCTGAGGTACCAGTACCCGTAGTGCTGCCATCCTGGCTACCGTAAGAGTCACCGTCCTGGGTTCCGCCGGTGCTGGAACAGCCCGCGATTACTACGATTGATAACGCTGCTGCTAATGAGCGAGCCAACGGTTTAATTTGCATAATCAGACTCCTTGCCTGAAAACTAAAAATTTCGATGTTAATCAGTTTAGTTCTTAATTTAAGAACGGTGACCAAGCTGGATCACGTACATCACCTTGCGCTGATGGCAGTCTAAATGATGAGCGACCATCGGCAGAAACAGCGCTAAGTACCCCGCTGCCCCCTTGTTGGGTAGCGAAGATTACCATGGTCCCGTTCGGTGCAACACTAGGAGATTCATCTCTTGTTGATTCACTCAGAACCACTAAGCGATTACCGCTGAGATCTTGCCTTGCCACTTGGTAACCACGATCGGAACGGTGCACCAAAAATATCTGTTCGCCATCGGGTGAATAGCGCCCACGAGCATTGTAATTACCGGTAAATGTTAGACGTTGCGCCTCTCCGCCGCCTAATGTGTACTGATAAAGCTGAGGCCCACCGCTACGATCTGACGTAAAGAGGAGGCTGCGGCCATCTGGCGACCATGCTGGCTCAGTATCGATGCTGTTGCTTTGTGTCACTCGCTCAACCGAACGACTGCCAACATCCATAATGTAAATTTCTGGCTGCCCATCTTTCGACAGTGACATGGCAATGCGTCGGCCATCCGGTGACCAAGAAGGCGCACCATTGATTCCATCGAAAGAGGTCGCTTGAACGCGCTGACCAGTGGCGACATCCTGGATATAGATGGCAGGTCGTTCGGTTTCAAATGAAACATAAGCAAGCTTTGTACCATCAGGTGACCATGAGGGAGACATAATGGGCTGGTCAGAGGTTAAAACTTGCTCGCTACGACGGCCATCAGCATCGGCAACGTATAAACCAAACTGCATGCTGTCGCCTACACCTTGTGCGGTGACATAAGCAATTTTTGTTGAAAATGCGCCACGAATATCTGTGATTGCTTCAAAAATTTGATCACTAATGTAATGCGCTGCACCACGCAAGTCATTCTGGCTTACCGTAACAGTCTCGCCAATGATTCTACGCTGGCCGCTAATATCCATCAGCTCAAACTGCAGTTGATAGCCTCCGCCCGTTTGCTCGGCCCGACCCACCACGAGGTAGCGCACATCTAGTGAACGCCATGTACCGAACTGAACATCGTCAGATTGGCTCGGCTGTTCAAACATAGCGCTGCGCGCCAAAGGATTAAAGTAGCCGCTGCGCTCAAGATTATCTTGGATAATTTGAGCAACGTCTTCCGGCATTCCTTCAGAACCAGCAAATGGGACAACCCCAATAGGCAACGCTTGATCGCTGCCCCGGGTGATCTCAATGGTTAAATTTGCACTCGCGACACTGCTGACAAACAGCAGCACACAGAATAGCCATATCTTGCTAAAGCTTTGCATCAGCGAACATCCCCCGGGGTAAATCGCAGATTAAACTGACGTAAATTACGCTGCTGGTCGGCTGGTAAATCTCTCAATTCACCAAACGGTGCAGCATGTTCAACGGCCTGCATGACAGACCGATCAAAAGCACTATCGCCGCTTGATGAGACAATCGACGTTGCCAATAATTCTCCTGATGGGCCTAATCGTACTTGTAGCGTAGCACTCATCGCGTCACTTGCACCTGGCGGAATAACCCATGCCTGCTCGACGGCACGACGCACAATATTGATAAAGCTGTTAGCTGCCTGTGCGGCTTGCTGAGCATTTGCTGCAGCTTCAGCTTCTCCTGCTAACTGCCGTTGCATAGCTGCTTCTGCCGCTTCCGCAGCTTGACGCTGAGCTTCGGCTTCTCGCTGGCGTTGAGCCTCTGCTTCGGCTTCCCGCTGACGTTGGGCCTCTGCTTCGGCCTCTCGCTGACGTTGGGCCTCTGCTTCAGCCGCGGCTTCCCTTTCAGCCTCAGCTGCTGCTTCTGCCGCGGCTTCAGCCTCTCGCTGGCGTTGAGCTTCTGCTTCCGCCGCAGCTGCTGCCTCCGCTTCTCGTTGAGCTTCTGCTGCTTCCTGCTGGCGTTGAGCTTCTTCTACTTCACGCTGGCGCTGCGCGGCGGCTTCAGCTTCGGCCTCCCGCTGTGCCGCCGCTGCCGCCTGCTGCTCAGCTAATTGAGCGGCCTCTTCGGCGCGACGCTGCGCATCTGCTTCAGCGGCAGTACGTGCCGCTTCTAGTGCTTGAGCTTCTGCCGCAGCAGCCTCTGCCGCTTCACGTGCTGCTTCATCAGCGGCTTGCTGAGCGGCTTCTTCTGCAGCTTGCTGTTCACTAGCTGAAGGCTCCTCACTAGCTGAGGGCTCATCGGGCGCTTGAGGTTCTGCCGGCGCTTCAGCGGGCGCATTCATTGCCGCCTGCTGTTCAGTGACCTGCTGAGCCTGATCTGTAAACGTCTCTGTGCTCACCAGCGTTGCCTGAACAATAGACGAGCTATCAGTCTCAGCCGTGCGGCTTGGCAAGCTAACTAAACTAAACACTACGATCAAGGCATGCACTGCTAACGCCAGAATGGTCGGCCATTTATAACCTACATCCTGAGGGTCACGAGACGTATTAACTGGCATGTTCGCTTTGCCCTTACCCATCTTGCGGCGGCTCAGAAAGCAGCCCCACATTAGCGACGCCCGCGCCTTGCAACGTGCTCATCAGCACCACAATCTGCCCATAAGGCACATTACGGTCACCGCGCACCATGACGGGCGTACCAGGACGCTGCTGTAAAATCGCCACCACCCGTTGTGACATTTCATCTAGTGACACTAACGTTGAGTCTTCACCTAAGGTAATGAAGTACCCGCCGTCACGATCAACCGAGATCACTATCGGATCATTATCTTCCTGAGACTCAATAGGCTCAGAGGATACCTGTGGCAACTCCACCTGTACGCCCTGGGTCAACATAGGAGCGGTAATCATAAAGATCACTAGCAGTACCAGCATGACGTCAATAAAGGGAACAACATTAATTTCCCCCATTGGCTTGCCTTTACCGCCACGATTGAACGGTCCTTGCATGACTGTCTCCCTTAGCTTGCGCTTGGCTTGCCGTCACGGCCTTGCAAATTACGGTGCAAGATAGCGTGAAACTCTTCGGCAAAATCTTCATATTTACCGAGTAGCCGGGCAGCATCGTTAGACAGACGGTTGTAGAAAATAACCGCAGGAATAGCTGCAAAAAGACCCATTGCCGTCGCGATTAACGCTTCCGCAATCCAAGGCGCAACCGTTGCCAGGGTGGCCTGCTGAGTGAGTGAGAGCGCCTGAAATGAACCCATAATCCCCCATACGGTACCAAACAGCCCAATGTAAGGGCTTGCGGAGGCAACAGTGGCCAAGAAGACTAGGTGTATAGTTAGACGGTCCTCTTCTCGCGACCAGGCCACGCGCATACTGCGCTGTACGCCCTCTAACACGGTGTCGGCGTCTCGCGTTTTGGGCATCAGGCGATTAAATTCACGAAAGCCTGATTGAAAAATATGCTCGGCGCCGTGGCGCGGGTCATCGGCAGGTATTTCCCGATACAGCTCATTCAAGTCGACACCAGACCAAAAAGACTCTTCAAACTGGTTGTATTCTTGCTTGGCACGGCGTAGCGCGATACTGCGCTGAAAAATCACCACCCAAGAGAGGATCGAGCCCACCACCAATAGCAGCATGACCAGCTGTACGACGGTGCTGGCACTCATTATCAGGTGGGGAATGGACATGGTGTTATCGTTCACAGGTGCCCTCATCAATCTATTAGGGTCGGTATTGCCGACGCAGTGAGTGACCTCTTGGTTAAGAGGCCCATGTCAAAATATTAAGCGATGCGGGCCATGCTTTAGGCCGCAAGCGCTCGGTACTTAAGCAGGCTATCTCGACTGTTGCGGTGCAGAGGAGTTCCTCATCGCGCCAAACTTGCTGTTCAAATGTCATACGGCATCGCCCAACGTCTACAACGTGCGCACTAATTTCCAGCGCATCGTCCAAGCAGGCCGGTTTAGCGTAGTGACAGGCCAAGCGGTATACCACTAGCTGTGTACCTTCGTCTAGCAGCGTTTGCTGATTAAGGCCCAATTGGCGTAACCATTCGCTCCGCGCCCGCTCCATAAACTTCAAGTAGTTAACGTAGTAGACAATGCCGCCCGCGTCAGTATCTTCCATATAAACACGTAGCGGCAATCGATAACCATCTATTGCGGGCACACTCACGGGCGACGCTCCCCTTCCATATCAGTCGACTGCTCGTGAGGCACGCGGTCAAAATGCAGCCAGGCTTGGCGCGTGACCACACGGCCGCGTGGTGTGCGCATAATTAACCCTTGTTGAATTAGGTAAGGCTCAATCACATCTTCAATGGTGTCACGCTCTTCGCTAATCGCAGCTGCCAGCGAATCAATGCCCACCGGACCACCGTCAAATTTATCAATCATGGCCAGAAGAAGCCTTCGATCCATGTGATCTAAACCGTGGTGATCCACATTAAGCATATTGAGCGCGGCATCAGCCATGACCACATCGACGACACCATTGCCTTTCATCTCAGCGTAATCACGCACGCGACGCAGTAACCGGTTAGCGATTCGCGGCGTCCCACGTGAACGTCGAGCTACCTCAATCGCGCCGTCATGACTTGTCTCGACGCCTAATAAACGCGCCGAACGCGCGACAATTTCGGTTAGCTCTTCCAGGTTATAAAACTCAAGCCGCTGCACAATCCCAAATCGATCACGCAGTGGAGACGTTAATAACCCTGCCCGGGTAGTCGCACCGACGAGTGTAAAGCGCGGAAGGTCGAGCTTGATTGAGCGGGCAGCTGGGCCTTCTCCAATCATGATATCCAGCTGAAAATCTTCCATGGCCGGGTAAAGCACTTCTTCAACCACGGGTGACAAACGGTGAATTTCGTCAATAAAAAGAACGTCACCAGGTTCCAAATTGGTGAGCATGGCCGCAAGGTCGCCAGCACGCTCGAGCACCGGGCCAGAGGTCGACTTCATTCCCACGCCCATCTCGGCGGCAATAATATGCGCCAAGGTAGTTTTGCCTAACCCGGGGGGGCCAAACACCAGGGTATGATCAAGACTCTCTTCACGTAACCGTGCGGCACCAATAAAAATTTCCAGCTGCTCACGAACACGCGGCTGGCCAATGTAATCATCAAGCCGCTTCGGGCGAATTGCATAATCAATGCGCACCTCGCCCTGCTCAGGTTCAGCGGCGATCAGCCGGTCATGTTCTAACATAGGCACTCATTCTTAATGACTTTTTCCTTAATACGGGTGGCAAATGTGTTTTCCATCCACGTCCATTGAGAACTACGTCAGCTTAAACTGACGGTTCAGCCATTCATACGTTGGGTTAGCGCGGCTTTAATAAGCGCTTCGGTCGACTGATTAGGATCGATATCAGCGAGCATCTTCGATGCTTCAGTAAGCTTGTACCCTAGACTGACCAGCGCGGCTTCTGCATCAGCTAGGCTATCACGGGCAGAGGCCCGACCACTGGCGGCTTCAAGAGCCAGCAATGCATTGCTGCCATCTTCCCACTTATCTTGCCAATCCGGGAAGCGATCGCGCATTTCGATAATCAGCCGTTCGGCGGTTTTCTTACCAACACCTGGCAAGGTGGTTAACGCTTTGCTGTCATTATCACGCACGCAGCGCATAAAAGCGTCTTCATCCATGCCGGACAAAATAGCCAGTGCGAGTTTGGGTCCAACACCGTTGACTTTGATTAGTGCACGGAACAGAGCACGCTCATGCTCTCGGCCAAACCCATACAGCAGGTGGGCGTCATCTCGAATGGTTAAATGAGTAAATAACGAAACGCTCTCGTTAAGCGCGGGAAGTGCCACCAGCGTATTCATTGAGGTTTCCAGCTCATAACCCACGCCTTGGACATCAATGACAATCCAGGGGGGGTGCTTTGCCACTAGCTGGCCACTCAGACGTCCAATCATAAAGTCGCTCGCACGGGTGTATAAACAGTTGGGTGAAAAACAAGCGTTTACTATAAAGCGACTCTGTACAGGTGACCAGTAGTACAACCTTTCGGCGAGCGGTTAAATTAAAGCCGCCAACGCCCCGTGGTGCGACTACGCCCTCGCGAGGCGGTGGCGGGCAGTCCATTACTGGTGTAGGCGTGACCGTTATAAGCATGAGTTAATGCAATGGCTAATGCATCGGCGGCATCGGCTTGAGGCGTGGCGGAAAGCTGCAGAATAGCGGTGACCATATGCTGCACCTGAGCTTTATCCGCACCGCCCTGGCCGGTGACGGCTTGCTTAATTTGCCGCGCGGCATATTCGGCAAGACTTAAGCCATGGTTGGCCATGCAGACCAACGCCGCACCACGCGCTTGGCCAAGCTTTAATGCAGAATCAGGATTTTTGGCCATAAACACGCGCTCAATGGCAACCGAAGTAGGTCGATGGAGCTCCACCACTTCACTAAGACCTGCATAGATTTGTGCCAATCGCTGCTCTAGCGCACCGTTAGCGGTACGAATACAGCCACTCGCTACATAACAAGGCTTAACCCCGATCACATCAATCACGCCGTAACCAGTAACACGTGAGCCAGGGTCGATCCCCAAAATACGGACAGCTACAACGGGCTTCTTTTCAACCATGAAACGGGTACTCATGAGTGGGCTTAACGCTGAACGTTAGCAACATACAAAAACACCGACGCCAAGGCGTCGGTGCTGGTCAGTCACTCAACCGATTTATTCGGCGGCTGTTTCCGGCTGTGCTTTTTGGCGCAGACGGATATTGAGCTCTTTTAACTGCTCGGGGCTTACTTCGCCGGGTGCATTGGTCATCAAACAAGCAGCACTTTGCGTTTTCGGGAAGGCAATCACTTCACGAATAGTCTTGGCACCTACCATCAGCATTACCAGTCGATCCAAACCAAACGCTAAGCCACCATGGGGCGGCGCGCCGTACTGAAGCGCATCTAGCAGGAAGCCGAATTTCTCTTGGGCTTCTTCTTCACCAATGCCCAAAATCTCAAACACCGTGCTCTGCATGGTTTGGTCGTGAATACGGATAGAACCGCCACCTAGCTCAGTGCCGTTGAGCACCATATCGTAAGCGCGAGATAGCGCTTTCGCAGGATCAGCCTTTAGCTCTTCAGGAGAACAGGAAGGCGCCGTGAAGGGGTGATGCAGCGGGCTAAGACGACCGTTGTCATCCGCCTCGAACATTGGGAAGTCGACTACCCACAGCGGTGCCCACTGCTGCGTGTAAAGTTCAAGATCGGCCCCTAGTTTGACGCGCAGTGCACCAATGGCTTCATTGACGATGCGCGTCTTATCGGCACCAAAGAAGATGATATCGCCATCTTCAGCGCCCACCCGGTCGAGCAGCTCTTCAACGATATTTTCCATAAACTTAACGATCGGCGACTGCAGACCTTCAAGCCCTTTGGCACGCTCGTTGACTTTAATCCATGCCAAGCCTTTGGCACCGTAAATGCCAACAAACTTGGTGTATTCGTCGATCTCTTTACGTGAAAGCTTAGCACCGCCAGGCACTTTCAGGGCCGCCACGCGACCATCTTCAGCGCTTGCCGGGCCTGAGAAGACTTTAAAATCGACCTGCTGCATAAGGTCATCGACATCGGTCAGCTCGAGCGGAATACGCAAGTCAGGTTTGTCGGAGCCGAAACGATCCATCGCTTCCTGCCAGGTCATGCGCGGGAATTCAGGCAGCTCAGCACTTAGCACCTCTTGGAAAAGCTGACGAATCATGGCTTCGGTGATGCCCATGATGTCATTCTCTTCCACAAACGATGCTTCAATATCAATCTGGGTAAACTCAGGCTGGCGGTCAGCGCGCAGATCTTCATCGCGGAAACACTTAGCAATTTGATAGTAGCGATCAAAACCCGCCACCATCAATAGCTGTTTGAATAGCTGAGGAGACTGGGGCAGTGCAAAGAAACTGCCCGCGTGAGTACGGCTAGGCACCAAATAATCCCGCGCGCCCTCTGGCGTGGCGCGAGTAAGCACCGGTGTTTCGATATCTAAGAAGCCCTGATTCTCCAGGTAAGCGCGAACGCTATGCGAAATACGTGAGCGCAGGCGCAGCTTTTCAATCATGTCGGGGCGACGCAGGTCGATGTAACGGTGCTTTAAGCGCACCTCTTCGCCTACTTTGCCATGCTCATCTAGCTGGAACGGCGGCGTGATAGCTGAGTTCAGTACCTCAACCTCTTTGGCCAACACTTCGATCATGCCAGTGGGCATGTTGGCATTCTGCGTTCCGTCAGGGCGCAGCCGAACGCGGCCGGTAATACGCAGAACATACTCGCTGCGTGCACGGTCGGCAGTAGCAAACGCCTCGGCGGTATCTGGGTCAACCACAAACTGAGCGATACCATCGCGGTCGCGCATATCGAGGAAGATTACCCCACCATGGTCACGGCGGCGATGAACCCATCCGCATACCGTAACCGTTTGATCCACCAAAGTTTCGTTCAGCTGGCCGCAATAATGGCTGCGCATGTCAAATCCTGTTCTGTTACGTGGCAAAGTAGTGTGTCGCGGATTGTCCCGACCCTGACTGCTCCGGCTATGCCGCAGCACCGTTGTCTTTGGGAGTGACACTCTTGGAAGTAGCACTGGTATCGCTTGTTTTACCGGCATCTGTAGATACTGCTTTGCCGTCAGCGACCAGGTTCTTTTTACTTCCTGTTTTAAAATCGGTCTCGTACCAACCGCCGCCAGCTAAACGGAACCCCGCTGCCGAGACTAGCCGCTCCAAGCCATCGCTTTGGCATGCAGGACAATCTTTTAGAGGATCGGCGCTGATTTTCTGCAATTTTTCCAGGCGATGGCCGCAGGCCTTGCACTCATATTCATAGATGGGCATCTTAATGGCTCCTAATAAGCTCAACCCTGATCAGCTTAGGTTCTTAAAAATTAGGTTCTTAAAAACTCAGTCCTTAAAGCTTAATTCTTGAAGCTCAGCCTCAAATCAGGGCTCTTAAAAACGCAGTTCTTAATAGAATAATGGCGAACACAACGCTGCCAGGCTGCCAATATGTGGCCAGACGGGATAAATTCCAAGGCTGCGGTTGATAAAGCGCCGCCATTATACCCTTTTGTGACCCCTGCCGAGCAAGGTTAAGCAACCCCCCGGCGATGAATGGAGACAATTAAATGCCACACGCGGTGATACTGGATGCAGAAAGTCTCGGCCCCAAGATCGATTTAACGGCGATTAAGGAAACCGTTTCTCACCTTGAGGTATTTCAACAGAGCAGCACAGATCAGGCGTTGGAACGCCTCGCCAATGCTGACATTGCAATCGTAAACAAGGTTGTGCTGGATGCAAACACCTTGCAGCAATTACCCAAACTACGTTTGATTTGCGTCTTAGCGACCGGGCTCAATAATATTGATCTTGAGACAGCTAAAGCCCAAAACATTGAGGTAAAAAATGTTGCTGCGTATGGTACGGCCAGCGTATCACAGCACACCTTGATGCTAATGCTGGCGCTGGCCAATCGACTGCCCCTTTATCAGCGCGATGCCGCTGCCGGTGAGTGGCAGCGCAGCACTTTTTTCTGTTTGCAGGATCACCCCACATTGCAACTAGCGGGCAAGCACTTGGTGATGGTTGGACAAGGCGAATTAGGTTCTGAGGTCGCTCGCCTGGCAGAGGCCTTTGGCATGCGCGTTACCTTCGCCGCCCGCCCCGGCAATGAAGCTAATGACCAGCGAGCCTCGCTAGACGATTTATTGCCTGACGCCGATGTTATTAGCCTGCACTGCCCTCTCAGCGACGCCACAAAACATTTGATCAATTCAGAGCGCTTGGCCAACGCCAAACCATCGCTCTTACTAGTCAACTGTGCCCGAGGCGGCGTTATTGATGAGCTTGCCGCATTAGAGGCACTGCGCAGCGGCAAGCTAGGTGGGTTAGGGGTTGATGTGCTACCCGCTGAGCCGCCTAAAGATGGCCACCCCCTGCTGGACGCCCTCAGTGAGCCACTCAATTTAATTGTGACACCTCACAATGCCTGGATCACGCCCGAAGCGCGCCAAAATATTGTCGCTCTAACGGCCAAGAATATTATCGAATGGAAATCGGCATAAACTTTTGCCTACCTTTGGGGCCTCAACAGGCCCTAATGTGTAGCAAAGTGGCTAGGCGCGCGGCACTGATCCAGCACCTCTAACTCTACGTGTGTTACGTGCGCCCTTTCCGATCCTTCCCACAACCATTCGCTCACCCGCTTGACGGCCTCGGACTGACCGCATAGCAATACCTCTACGCGACCATCGGGCAGGTTTTTAGCATAGCCTGTGAGGCTATGCTGAAGCGCCTTCTCCTGCGTAGCGCGGCGATACCAGACGCCTTGTACTTTGCCAGTAACAACGGCACGCACACAGCAGGTTGTCATATTATCTCCCTCCGTCACTCTTCCAGACGCTGTCTTTTCAATGGCACGCGAATGGTTCGCCTTAAACGAATTCGTGTTTGATAAGCACAGCGCTATTGCGTGGAATTAATGGCCGACCTCGGCGCAGTAACAGCGAACGAGTAAACGCTGCGCCAAACAGCAAAATTAAGGAACTGTAGTAAACCCAGAGCAAAATCATTACCACTGAACCTGCAGCGCCATAGGTGGATGCCGTAGCGGTATACGCCAGATAAAATGCAATCAAGCTGCGACCCAACGTAAATAGCACAGCGGTAACAGCGGCACCAATTAGTACGTCTTGCCAACGCAATACGACATCAGGCAGCACTTTAAAAATAGTCGCGAATAGCAGAATAACAACGCCAAGGGAAATCAGTGATTCGATGGTCGTCGTCAGAAAACCGGCATAGGGAACTAAATTATCAGCCGCTTGAAGCATGCCTCTCAGCACTACTCCCATGACTAATGAAACTAACAAAATAAAACCAATAGCGAGTACCACCGTCAGCGACAAGAGGCGACTTTTTAGGAAAATAAACACGCTGTTCGAGGTCGGTTTAGCCGTTACCCCCCAAATGGTGTTAAGTGAAAACTGCATTTGAGCAAAGACAGTGGTAGCGCCCACTATCAGGGCAATCACACCTAAAATGGTAGGTAACAATCCAGACTCTTCGATTCGCGACTGAGCAACGGCATCTTGTATGGCGATGGCGGCATCAATACCTAAGGTGCCTTCCAGTTGGGCAACAATTTGCCCCTGAGCCGCGTCTTCACCTAATACAACGCCGATAACGGTGACGGCAATAATAATCGTGGGTGCCAAGGAAAAAAGCGTATAAAACGCTAACGAGCCTGCATAGCTAAAAGCATTTCGCTCAAGCCAAAGTGCAATGGCATCTTGCATTACCTTCCACCAGAAGTAAGCCGCTCGTTTAATCATGTCCACTCCCTGTATGACTACTATTGAGACGTTTTCTAAGAATTATCAACATCCTACTTTTCTAGCATACCTAACCATAGCGCGTAGTCATAACACGTAGTGCAGTTTTCTAGTACATTGCGCCTGCCCCGCACAGCGACTCATAATGGTAGCCTGCGATCACCAAACGATAAGGAAGCTTCGATGGTCAATGATATTTCGCGTTCTGCGACCGCCTGTGACTTCGACTGTTTGGTTTTTATTGGCCGCTTTCAGCCGCCTCATTTGGGTCATTTAGCCATCATTTGTGAAGCGCTCAAACGCGCCCGACAAGTGATCGTACTGGTTGGGTCAGCTTGGCAGGCTCGTTCTCTACGCAACCCCTGGCGATTTGATGAGCGTCAGGCCATGATTCGCGCCACCTTTGATGACGCTGATAATCAACGCCTTGAAATTACCCCCCTGCTGGATGCGCTGTATAACGACGATGTTTGGGTACGTGATGTGCAGCGCAAAGTGCGTGACTTAGCAGCGCCGGCCAACGCTCGCTTGCCGCGTATTGGCTTAATTGGGGCCAGCCGTGGTCAATCGAGTTACTACCTTTCGCTCTTTCCCCAATGGGAGTCCGTTAGCGTTCCGCCAGTAGAAGGTATTTCAGCGAGTCAAATTCGCGAGCGCTTGTTTCGCTCTCCCGGTTCAACAGATGACTATTTAACCACTGGCGCTTATCACGACTTGCCACCCGGCGTAGTAAAGGGCGTAAAGCAATTCTGTAAGACCAGTGCTTATCATCAACTGCTAGAAGAGCAAAAACTATTAGACCAATACCGCCAAGCGTGGGCGCAAGCTCCCTACCCGCCTATTTTTGTGACGGTCAATGCGGTAGTGGTTCAGTCAGGCCACGTACTGTTAGCAAGGCGCACGGCAGCCCCTGGCAAAGGGCTTTATGCATTACCGGGGGGCTTTATTAATCCTCATGAACGACTGCTAGACGCCTGTCTTCGAGAACTGCGCGAACGCTTGCGCTTAAAAGTTCCTGAACCAGTCCTCAAGGGCTCGCTGCGTGGCCAACGCTTATTTGATGAACCCCATCGCAGCTGGCGTGGACGGACATTAGCGGAAGCTTTCTATTTCGCACTTCGTCCAGAGCAGCAACTGCCTCGTTTAAAACCTGTCAAAGGCGGAGATCATGCCCGCTGGGTAGCCCTTGCGGATCTTGAACCCGACAGCTTGTTCGAAGATCACTTCTTTATTATTCAGAATTTTTTGGGGTTGCCTGCCGATTTCGGGAGTGGCTAATTCAAAATAACCAAACGTTGCTGGTGAATAAGTACTTCAGGCGTGCAAGAAATCACGCGGCAACTTCATCATTTGCCGCCATAGACGCTCGACGCCCGGTTTATGCACCATAGAGCAACGGTATAAGCGAATCTCAAGAGGAATATCCCAACTCTGATCGCCAGCTCTCACCAAGCGGCCACTTTTAAGCTCTTCCTTGATACAAAAATCAGGTATCCATGCAACGCCGACACCTTGCAGCACCATGCCTTTTAGACCTTCCGCCATGGCTGTTTCATACACGGTGCGAAGCTTCATGCGTAGCGGATCATTTTTCAGCAGCATACGCACGCTGCGCCCTAAAAAAGCGCCTTGCGTATAGGAAAGGTAGGGTATAGAAGCGTCATGCTGAAGTGAGAACAGCGGCTTCCCCTGGTCGTCTGGCAGCGATACGGGCAGCATATTGACCTTGCCAATTGAAAACGAGGGAAATACCTCTGCATCCAGCTGCATGGTGGCAAAAGGGTCGTAATAAGCGAGCATTAAGTCGCAGTTGCCCTCGCGTAGCACATGGATAGCCTCGCCTACGTTCATTGCGACTAAGCGAGTAGGCAACTCGCCTAAGCCTTTCTGTAAGCGGGAGATCCATGGTGGGTAAAAACTCAACGCTAATGAGTGTGCGGCAACAATGTCCAATGCTTCATTAGCAATTGAGAGGCCCCGCAAATGGCTCAGCGATTCATTTAATTGCTCCACTAAATTGCGTGCTGTTACTAAAAACAGCTGCCCTTCTGGAGTTAACCCTACTGGCGTGGTAGAGCGGTCTACAAGCGTGACATCAACGGCTTGTTCTAACGCCCTTATGCGACGGCTAAAAGCAGGCTGAGTTACATGTCTTTGGCGTGCCGAAGCTGAAAAACTGCGCGTACTAGCAAGTGCTACAAAGTCTTCTAACCATTTTGTTTCAAGGTTCACCCATGACTCCTTGTCCTACCTAGCCCACTTATTATTGAACTGGCGCCGTTAAGTAGGCAGCTCGAGAAATGACCTTCATCCACATAGAACGCTGGTTAATTTCATCTATTGTAACTCGGCGGCAATTTTCAAAGTCAGCCTCTAGCATTGTCTCAACGCTGGCGGCAAAATCGGGACTTGGAATAAAGGCCGTAATTTCAAAGTTTAGGCGAAACGAACGATTATCTAAGTTTACTGTACCAACGGTTGCTGCGTCACTATCAACTAGCATTACTTTTTGGTGTAAAAAACCTGGGAGATAACGGTATATTTTTACACCAGCCCTCAACATATCAGGTAAAAATGAAAAGGCTGATAAAAAAACGAGCAAGTGATCTGGACGCTCAGGGATCATTACACGGACATCAACTCCTCGCATCGCAGCAAGACGTAGCGCATCCTGAACCCCCTGATCGGGAACAAAGTAGGGACTGGTCACCCATAGCCTCTCCTTAGCGCTATGAATTACCTGCTGAACCAATAAACTCGCCGTATCCTGACGATCTGCGGGCCCTGAAGGGACAATCACTACATGGTGGTCGGTTGACGGGAGGGTCTCCGCCAGCCAATGTAAACTGATCACTTCATCAGTAGCCCAGTGCCAGTCCTCCCAAAACGCCTCCTGCAAGCCCAGCACACTGGGTCCTTCAAGCTTTAAGTGTGTATCGCGCCAAGGGCCATGCTTAGGATCTTTACCTAAATATTCGACCCCAACATTAAAGCCACCTACCCAACCCTCTTTGCCGTCAGCGACCATGACTTTACGATGGTTACGAAAGTTAAGTTGAAAACGGTGCTTAAAACCTCGTGAAGAACGAAATGCGCTAACAGCGACACCCGCGCTGATTAAATCTACTAAGTAGCCCTCATTCAACTTGCGACTGCCCACTTCATCATAGAGAAAATAAACCCTTACACCACGTTGAGCAGCACGCTGTAAGTGACCTTGCAATTGCTTACCTAATGCATCATTTCGAACAATGAAAAACTGCACCAGCACATACTGCTCAGCACGATCAATACCATCAAACAGGCTAGCGAAAGTATCTGTACCATCGATTAGTAATGTCGCTCGGTTACCATGCGTTAACGGCATCATAGCGAGCTGCTCTACGGCTTGAATATCCGGACTGCTCGAGGGTGCCACATAGGGCAACACATTGGCCCGATAGCGCACTAATACTCGACGTAGCACAGTGTCACGCTGACCACGAGCAGAAACATAACCATAAAAACGCGGTCGCCCAAAAAACCAATAGGCTGGAAGAGCGACATAAGGGAAGGTCAGTAGCGAGATAATCCAAGCGACCGCACCCTGGGATGTTCTGCTAGACATCAACGCCATAATGGCTGAAACAATGCCTAAGAGGTGTATCAATAGAATGCCAGTCCCAAGCAACCAGGAGGCCATAACCACATCCTCATGCGCGTAATTCACGCCAAAACAAATAACAATAATGCCGGGGCCTCGCCTATAGCGAGGCCCCGGCCAGCTGCAACTTACTTGATAGACGTTAAAGGCCAACCAAAAGAAAGCACGCTGTTACGCAGATTGAGCAATAATCTCTTTCCACTTGGCTGGGCCTGTTTGATGCACAGAGGTGCCTAGACTATCGACTGCCACGGTTACCGGCATATCTTCAACTTCAAATTCGTAGATCGCTTCCATGCCCAGGTCTTCAAATCCGACCACACGTGATTTTTTAATCGCCTGAGCCACCAGATATGCAGAGCCACCCACAGCCATAAGATACACTGCTTCGTTATCACGAATGGCATCAATGGCCAACTGGCCACGCTCCGCCTTGCCTACCATGCCTAGCAAACCGGTCTCTTCAAGCATTGTGCGAGTGAACTTATCCATACGGGTTGCGGTTGTCGGACCAGCAGGGCCAACTACCTCATCACCAATGGGGTCAACTGGCCCCACATAATAGATAAACCGTCCTTTCATATCAACGGGCAGTGGCTCGCCTTTGGCTAGCATATCGATCATGCGCTTATGAGCAGCATCGCGACCCGTTAACAGCTTACCATTCAGCAACAGCGTGTCACCTGGCAGCCAGGTTTTGACTTCTGCGGGCGTCACCGTATCGAGATTGACGCGTTTGACGTTCTCGCCCGCCTCGCGGGTGATTTTAGGCCAGTCCTCCAGCTTTGGTGCCTCTAGCACAGCTGGTCCAGAGCCATCCAGGGTAAAATGGGCGTGTCGGGTAGCTGCGCAGTTGGGAATAATGGCGACAGGCTTGTTAGCGGCATGGGTTGGATAGTCCTTAACTTTAATATCTAGCACCGTAGTTAAGCCGCCTAACCCTTGGGCACCAATACCACTTTTATTAATCTTATCAAACAACTCCAAACGTATCTCTT
This sequence comes from Halomonas sp. NPDC076908, assembly GCF_050269715.1. Lineage (NCBI taxonomy): Bacteria > Pseudomonadati > Pseudomonadota > Gammaproteobacteria > Oceanospirillales > Halomonadaceae > Halomonas > Halomonas sp. NPDC076908. Next base: position 74,084 of record NZ_JBNNIW010000003.1, read on the forward strand.
CGGCGCGGTTGCTAGGCCCGCGGGCCTGCAAATCCTGGATATCGATAGGATCCAGCAGTGCCTCTTTGGCAATCATCATCGCTTTTTCAGCGGTACCACCGATGCCAATCCCCAGCATGCCCGGCGGACACCAGCCAGCGCCCATCTTCGGAAGCTGCTCCATCACCCAATCCACTACGCTGTCGGATGGGTTAAGCATGGCAAATTTGGACTTGGCCTCGCTGCCACCGCCCTTTGCTGCTACGTGAATATCAACGGTGTCGCCGGGCACAATGGAGTGGTGAATAATGGCCGGCGTGTTGTCTTTGGTGTTAGCACGCTTGCCGTCTGGATCCGCCAGTACCGAGGCACGCAGAATATTGTCAGGAAGCAGATAGGCACGACGCACACCCTCGTTGATCATGTCGTCAAGACTCATATCCGCGTCCCAGGTAACGTTCATACCCACATGAACAAACACGGTGACAATACCGGTATCCTGGCAGATCGGACGATGCCCGGTTGCACACATACGCGAATTGATCAGAATTTGCGCAATGGCGTCTTTAGCGGCCGGGTTCTCTTCGCGCTCGTAGGCAGCGGCCATCGCATCAATAAAATCTTTAGGATGGTAGTAAGAGATATACTGAAGAGCATCGGCAACGCTTTGAATAACGTCGTCCTGGCGAATCACGGTCATGAACTAACTGCTCCTAGGTTGTCGTCTAGTCAGCGGCTTTTTCTACGTATGCAGAAGTTGCCGTCTTAGCGTTGGGTAAGTATACCGTATTGCCCCTCCTGCGGCAGCACTCCTCTGTGCTCAACTGGTCGCTATCGGTAGCGCTTTAGTCAATGCTTGTCATAGATCAAGATAACGGTATAAAAATGGGTGGCTTATCTTCCCTATGTAATTTCCAAACGCCATAAAGCTGATTGTGGGAATAAAGCACACGCTGATCAGCAAACCGAATTAACATCGCTTTGCCCCTGGTATCTACCCGTGCAACCTGGACACCCACAAGGGAGGATGCCTGTTCGGCAAGCTCTGGAAAGGCGAACCAGGCATCTTCTATTACCTGCCCGCCTATCTGCTGCTCAATACGATCCGCCGCACGCCGAATTTCTGGACCTTCAGGCATGCCGTTAGCCCAACATCAGCTGTTTTTCTTTCATCTGGTGAAGCTGATCACGCAGCCGTGCAGCCTCTTCAAACTCCAGGTTTTGCGCTGCTTCAAACATCGCATCTTCAAGCTTGCTAATAGCGCCCAGCAGATCATGCTTGCTCATAGTAGATAAATCATACTCGGCCGCACTTTCTGCCACCTTGCGCTCATTGCCACGCCGACGGCTGCTCTTTTTACCCGGCGCCTGAGCCGCTTCAAGGATATCAGCCACTGAACGCGTCACGGTTGTCGGGGTAATACCATGCTCTAAGTTGTGCTCGGTCTGTTTCGTGCGCCGCCGTTCGGTTTCATCCATCGCTTTACGCATGGAATCGGTAATGCGGTCACCGTATAGAATAGCTTTACCATGGGCATTACGGGCCGCTCGGCCGATGGTTTGGATCAAGGAGCGTTCAGAGCGCAAAAAGCCCTCTTTGTCTGCGTCTAAAATCGCCACCAGCGAGACTTCGGGAATATCCAGGCCTTCACGTAGCAAGTTGATGCCCACTAACACATCGAACTTACCCAAACGTAAATCGCGGATTATCTCGACGCGCTCAACGGTATCGATATCCGAGTGTAAATAGCGTACGCGTATACCATGCTCATCAAAATACTCGGTTAGGTCTTCGGACATTCGCTTGGTCAGCGTAGTCACCAGGACTCGCTCACCGACAGCGGTACGCAAACCGATCTCTGACAGCAGATCATCCACTTGGGTACTGGCAGGCCGCACTTCAATCTCAGGATCCAGCAATCCGGTTGGCCTCACCACCTGCTCAACGGTTTGGCTGGCGTGATCAGCTTCATAGGGGCCTGGGGTAGCGGAGACAAAAATAGTTTGCGGGGAAATCGACTCCCACTCCTCAAACTTCATTGGCCGGTTATCCAGTGCGGAGGGCAGCCGGAAGCCATACTCCACCAATGTCTCTTTGCGAGAGCGATCCCCTTTATACATACCGCCGACTTGCGGAACGCTAACGTGGGACTCATCAATAAACAGTAGTGCGTCATCGGGCAAGTAGTCGAAGAACGTCGGCGGCGGCTCCCCTGGCGCACGGCCTGAAAGATAGCGGGAGTAGTTTTCAATGCCGTTGCAGTAACCCAGCTCCAGCATCATCTCAATATCGTATAGCGTTCGCTGTTCCAGGCGCTGCGCTTCAACTAGTCGATCATGCTTACGCATCCACTCTAAGCGCTCTTTAAGCTCGGCCTTAATTGCGTCAATGGCGCCTAAGATGGTTTCACGCGGTGTCACATAATGCGACTTCGGATAGATGGTCATCCTCGGGACCTCACCGCGAACGGCACCGGTCAGTGGATCGAATAGACGAATCGTGTCGATCTCGCTATCAAATAGCTCCACGCGGACCGCTTCCTCATCCGAATCGGCGGGAAAAATATCGATCACATCCCCGCGTACCCGGTAAGTACCGCGACGGAAATCCATATCATTGCGGGTATATTGCAGCTCGGCCAAACGGCGCAGGAAGGCACGCTGATCAATCAATTCACCCCGGGTGAAATGTAGACGCATCTTCAGGTATTGATCCGGGTCACCTAGGCCATAAATTGCCGAGACTGACACCACAATCAGCGCGTCACGTCGTTCGAGCAGTGCTTTGGTGGCTGAAAGGCGCATCTGCTCGATATGGTCATTTATCGAAGCATCTTTCTCGATAAAGGTGTCCGAAGAGGGCACATAGGCTTCTGGCTGGTAGTAGTCGTAGTAGGAAACAAAATACTCCACCGCATTATCGGGAAAAAATGACTTAAACTCCCCGTAAAGCTGTGCCGCCAGGGTTTTATTGGGCGCCATCACAATGGTGGGACGCTGCTGCTGTTCGACCACATTGGCCATGGTAAACGTTTTACCCGACCCTGTTACCCCAAGCAGTGTTTGATGGGCAAGCCCTGATTCCAGGCCACTGATCAGCCCTTTAATGGCGGCAGGCTGATCGCCAGCAGGCTGAAATTTTGACTGCAACCGAAAGGCTTTGCTCATTGTTACTCCTAAAAAGGGGGAAACTTAACCACATAAAGCTAAACCAAACTGACCTAAACAAGACGCGTAGCAATCTCGACCGTGGAGTCAGTCATCAATCGCTGGATGGGGCAGCGATGACTAATATCTTCAAGCCTGGCACGCTGTTCAGGATCATCAATACCGTGAAGTTCTAATGCCACCTCTAACTTGTAGAGGCCCTTTTTTTCCTGGCTATCATCTCGCCGCACCGTCACAGTAATACCTTCAAGCGGCCACTCTTTGCGTTTAGCGTACATTTGTACTGTAATCGCCTTGCAGGTACCCAATGCAATATCGAAGTAATCGTGAGGGTCTGGCGCACTATCCTCGCCACCCACCACTTTGGGTACATCTGCGTAAAGATCTTCTAAGCCTTCAACCACCACCCGCTGCCTAAAAGCGTGGTTGCGCTCACTAATCACAGTAATCGGTGGGTGCATTAGAATACCTTTATGCCTAATTTAAGTTTTTCTATCGCGTTTATGAGGGTTTCTCGCTTCGCCCTGCCGTCAACATCCGCCCCATGACGACCCACTTCGGCACTATCAACGCCTTCAAGCATCATCAATGCTGTGGTAATTTTGTTAACTTGATCGACCGTTTTTACACCCTGAAATGTTAATGATTGCTGCGCCATTCTGTGTCCCTGCCTATTGACCTATGCAAAACTGATACAAGGCAAAGAGTCTAGCACGCTAATGGTGCCTTGCAATCAGCACCCCCTGCCCGCACCTAGTAACCAGCGTATTTAACTAACCGCGTATTATTCATTTCATCAGGAGTTTTTATGGCGACCGCCACTTCCCCTAGCGCCCCTTTTGGCAGCGTCCGCCTTACTCACTTAGCCGCTTTGGATGTGAAAGGTGCGGATGCCGAAAAGTTCCTGCAGGGTCAAACCAGCACCCAGGTCAGTTTAGCGAATGGTCTATTTGCACCACTCACCTGTTTCTGTACGCCAAAAGGGCGAATGCTGGCCAATGCTCAGTTACTGCGCCTAGGCGATGACCACTTTCGCCTACTGCTGAGCACAACCTTAATAGACAGCTTAGCCAACCATCTTAAAAAATTCGCCGCTTTCTACCAGGCAGAGTTAACCCCCCAGTCTGGCGTTATTTTCGTCGGCGCTAATGATGATGCCCAAACGTTGGCTGACCAGCTCGGCCTAGCCCTCCCCCAGCAGCCAGCAACTCATACCACCAATGCCAACGCATGTGTTTTACGTTACCCCGGTGAGACACCTCGCTGGCTGTTCTGTTTCGAAGCCGAATCCAATGGCTCAGTTGCAGCGGCTAAGGATGACGAGGCGAGCCGCAGCGCATGGCAACTTGAAGATATTCGCAGCGGTTTAGCCTGGGTAACCGATGCGCAGCAGGATCACTTCTTACCGCAAATGCTCAACTGGGAAGCACTCGGCGGCATTAGCTTTAAAAAGGGCTGCTACACCGGCCAAGAAGTCGTCGCCCGCGCGCATTTTCGGGGCCAGGTGAAGAAACGCTTGATGCGCGCTAGCGTGAAGAGCACGGCGCTAGCGGAGATAGGCGCTAGCCTTGTGAATGGCGAGGATAAATCGGTAGGCGAAGTAGTGGCGTTTGCATCAAGTGAACAGGGTAGTATTGAATTGCTGGCGGTTATGAGCACTAAAATTGCCGAGGAAGCAACGCCAGTCTTTCTAGCGGGAGAACCTGTTACCTTTTTGCCCCTGCCCTATGCGATTGAGCGCCTAGACCCCGAACAGATGGCAATCACTATCAACGGCCAGCATTAAATAACGACTAGCACTTAGTAAAGTTCAAGTCGAATAACTGCGTGGCGGTGGCACTGCTCTGCGCCGCCACATGGTTTTCCGATTGTCCGCGCAGCTTGCTGACGACTGCACATATTTGACTGATCCGGCACGGTTCATTGCGCATGCCCTGATAACCGCTTAGCGGCATATCGGGGCTATCGGTTTCAAGCACAAATGCATTGTCAGGCAGTGCTGCTACCGTTCGATGCAAGCGCCTGGCGCGCTCGTAAGTCACCGCGCCACCCAACCCCAGCTTGAATCCTAAATCGAGAAACTTAGTTGCCTGCTCGATTGAGCCGGAAAAGGCGTGAATAAGACCAGCCTTGGGAAGCTTAAGCTGACGAAGGCGCTTAGCCACTTGGTCATTAGCGTGAACGCAATGCACCACGACCGGCAATCCATGCTGTTTGGCTAGCGCCAGCTGTGCATCAAAGTAGTACCACTGGGCTTCAAGGGTATCGCTAAAACGCCCATCAATACCGCACTCACCCACCGCAACAACTTCTGAATAATGACTAAGCATGTGGTCAAGCGCGGCAATATCCACCTCTTGATGCTGCTCCACAAAGTAAGGGTGAAGACCAAGGCATACTGAAGTATCCGCACGTTCAGCCAGCGCCAGCACCTGCTGCCAGCGTGATCGAGTAGTGCCCGGCACAACAAAGTGCGCCACGCCCACTGCTTTAGCGGCCTTGAATACCTCCGTTCGATCACCATCGAAATGAGCAAAATCTAAATGGCAGTGAGCGTCAACCAGCATCACAACGTACTTAAGCCTCAGTGCTCGCGGGTGGGCTGGAACCGAATATCTGGCCAGCGCTCCTGGGTCATCTGCAGGTTAACCCGGGTCGGCGCGATATAGGTGAGATAGCCACCGCCATCAATGGCCAGGTTAGCGCTAGCTTTACGCTTAAACTCTTCGAGCTTCTTAGCATCTTCACAGTAGACCCAGCGGGCGGTTTGCACATTCACGCCTTCATATAAGCAGTCTACTTTGTACTCTTCTTTCAGGCGGTGAGCGACGACATCAAACTGCAGGGTACCTACGGCGCCAAGAATCAGATCATTGTTATCCATTGGCATAAAGACCTGGGTCGCGCCCTCTTCGGAAAGCTGCTGTAAGCCTTTTTGCAACGCCTTCATTTTTAGCGGGTCTTTGAGTCGTACGCGCTTGAAGAGCTCGGGTGCGAAGTGAGGTATGCCGGTAAAGCGCATATCTTCACCCACGGTAAAGGTATCACCAATCTGAATAGTGCCGTGATTGTGCAGGCCAATGATATCGCCAGGCCAGGCCTCTTCCACTTGAGAACGATCGGAGGCCATAAACGTCAGTGCATCGGCTATTTTTACATCTTTGCCAATACGCACATGGCGCATCTTCATATTTTTTTCGTACTTACCCGAACACACCCGTAGAAAGGCAATACGGTCCCGGTGATTGGGATCCATGTTGGCCTGAATTTTAAATACAAAGCCCGTAAACCGCTCATCGCTGGCAGTGACAACTCGCGTGTCGGTTTCATGTGACTGAGGAGGCGGGGCGTACTCAACAAAACCATCCAACATTTCACGCACACCAAAGTTACCCATGGCAGTACCGAAATAGACCGGCGACAATTCGCCACGGCGATACGCTTCAAGATCAAACTCATGGGAAGCACCACGCACCAGTTCCACTTCCATGCGCAGCTCTTCGGCCTGGTCTTCGCCTAACGCAGCATCCACCTCTGGGCTATGTAACCCTTCAATACGCTTGTCATCAGGAATGCGGCTGCCCTGCCCCTGAGTATAAAGATGAATCACATCGTTATAGAGGTGATAAACGCCTTTAAAATGGCGCCCCATACCAATTGGCCAGGTCATGGGCGCACACTGGATGTTCAATACCGTTTCGACTTCATCCATGACTTCAATCGGGTCTCGGATATCACGATCCATTTTATTGATAAAAGTTAAAATCGGCGTGGTGCGCAGACGACAAACTTCCATCAGTTTGATGGTGCGGTCCTCAACGCCCTTGGCGCCATCAATCACCATCAATGCGGAGTCAACGGCCGTGAGCGTACGGTAGGTATCTTCAGAGAAGTCTTCGTGGCCAGGGGTATCCAGCAGATTGACGATACGGCCACCATAGGGGAACTGCATTACCGAGGTGGTTACCGAAATACCCCGCTCCTGCTCCATTTTCATCCAGTCAGAGGTGGCATGGCGGTCATTACGCTTACTCTTAACCGAGCCTGCAAGCTGGATCGCGTTTCCGAACAGCAGCATTTTTTCGGTGATCGTGGTCTTACCAGCATCAGGGTGCGAAATAATAGCAAACGTCCTGCGAAGCTCTGCTTCACGGGCTAGTTGAGTGTCTTTCATTATGCCTCTTCGACTATGTGGTCTTAGCGCGGCTATCAGTTAGTCGCTTTCAACTAACCTAGCCATCGCGCTATGAGCAATTTCCAATGCCGCAATTGTAACGCCTGGAGGCTACTTTTGTCGCGGCTGGCGTCAAGGTTCGCCCCCTAAAGACAGACCAAAAAAAACGCTGAACAGGTCAGCGTTTTATCGTGCTATGCAAAATTATTACAATTAATAAGCGCTATGCGAAGGTATTCACCTGCGTACCAACCACACCTTCTTTAGCCAGATCCGGCTGATCGCTGGTATTTGCCGAGGCCAATACTTCAGTTACTTGCTCGGCCTGGGTCTCTAATGCCTCTTTAAACACCTGCATTTGCGCCTGCTCTGCCGTTTGCGCCTGATTCATATACAACGATGCGCTCACAGAACTGCTAATGCCTACATCCATATTTCCACCTCATGGTATGCAAATGTACTTACAAGCTAGCAAAGAGGCATCGCTTAAGCAAAAATATCACCCGCTTTAATTAGCCTCATCACAAAAAATAACGAGAAACTCTAAAAGCGGTCGGCACGAAACGGCGCCATGTCGATTTCCGTTGGCTGGCCTTCCATCATATCTGCCAGCAGTTGACCCGTAGCAGGGCCTAACGTAAATCCTTGGTGCCCATGCCCAAAGGCTAGCCACAAGCCAGGGTGCCTTGGCGCCGGGCCAATGATTGGCTTCATATCGGGCAAGCAGGGACGTGCTCCCTTCCATGGGGCTTCATCGCGTCGCTCGCCTAGCGGAAAGACACTGCGCGCTACACTTTCTGCAGCAGCTAATTGCTTTACATCTGCCGGCGCATCCAAGTGATCAAGCTGCGCGCCGGTGGTCAACCGAATGCCAGCATTCATTGGCGCCAGCAGGTAGCCAACTTCGGCATCCATCACCCAGTAATTGAGTTTAGCCGTGCCTTCTGGGGCGTAATGCATGTGATAGCCACGCTTAACAAAGGTGGGGAAGTGATAGCCCAACTCTTTTAACCAGTTACCTGCCCACGGCCCCAAGGCGACCACTACCTCGTCGGCTTCTAACACCTCACTAGCAGTCTTGACCTGCCAATGCTCGCCTAGCTGCTGAATGGATTGAATATCGGCTTGAAGAATGCGCCCGCCATCATTGCTGAATGCCTGCGCATAAGCGGCTACCAGCGCCCCAGGGTCAGCAACGGTCCAAGGGTCGAGCCAATGAATCGCAGCAATAATATCGTTGCTAAGCGAAGGCTCTTTAGCCGCTAAGGCAGCGCGATCGAGTTGCTCGAACTGTACCCCATAGAGACGGCGCGCCTCTTCAGCGTCTTTCAGCCGGGCGGCCAACTTTTCGTGCGTACGGTAAAGCTCAAGCCACCCTTGCCGTCGTACCAGATGGTCGGCGCCTGCCGCCTCTATCATGGGTCCGTGGGTTTTAAGCGACAGCTGAATGAGAGAAGCATACTCAGGGACGATTTTTTGATACGCCTTGGGCGCGGAATTCATCCAATAGCGCAGCAACGGCGAAGCGGCGCTAACCATACCCGACGGACGATAGCGAATATCGACTCTGCGATTTGGCAAGACACTGAGTAGCGTTTTGACATCGCGCGGAAAAGGATAAGGCCGAACGGCTTCGCGCTGGATAATCCCCGCATTACCAAACGACGTTTCTCTACCAGGCTGGAGACGATCCACCAACGTGACGTCATAACCACGCTGCTGCAGATGCCAGGCAATGCTGACACCGACCATGCCTGCTCCTAAAACCACCGTTTGACGCGCCATTGTGATGCACTCCTCAATACCAACCAGATCCACATACGATAAATAATAACTAATTGAAAAATAACACCAAACATACAGCTTTTATAGAGTCGAAAACGCTCTTTTTAACAAGATAAAAAGTGTTTAATTCTATAGAAATGGCTAGAAACGACGACTTCACTATAGACGGCATAACAATTGCTTAGATTCTATAAGGACATACTAACAATGGATTGTTTATAGCCAAGGAGTCATTAATCCCCTACCCAAAGCAACGGCATCAAGCACTAAAAAGATGCACGCTTCGCACCAAAAAATGCCAAGGACCATGTCATGCCTGCAACACTAGAACTGGATCAATCTCTGCTTGATACCTTGTGGGTGCTATGGGCAGCCGCCCTGGTGTTTGTGATGCAAGCGGGCTTTCTATGCCTAGAGGCCGGCACCACGCGCACTAAAAACGCTATTAATGTCGCTATGAAAAACGTAGCGGACTTTGCCATCGCCGTCAGTGTTTTTTGGTTGGTTGGGTTTGGCATTATGTTTGGTTTCTCTCAACATGGCCTCATTGGCAGCACGCTGTTCGGCTGGCAATTACAAGCATCCAGTAGCTGGGTAATTACGGTATTTATTTTTCAAGCGATGTTCTGCGCAACGGCGGCCACCATTGTGGCTGGCGCAGTGGCCGAGCGGATGCCTTTCTTCGCCTATATGTGGACAGCGTTTTGGATTGCCATACTCATCTATCCGGTATTTGGTCACTGGGCATGGGGCGGGCTTTTGGGGGGCGCCCAAGGATGGCTTAACGCACTAGGCTTTGTCGACTTTGCAGGTGCAACCGTCGTGCATAGCGTGGGAGGCTGGGTAGCGCTTGCAGCGGTGCTTTGTATTGGGCCACGCAGGGGGCGTTTTGCTCACGGCAAACCGCCGACTGCTTTCCCTTCAGGCAACCTGCCCCTGGCGATGCTTGGCGCACTATTTATGATTTTAGGTTGGTTCGGGTTCAATGGAGGCAGCACGCTCGCGGTCAATACGCAGATCCCAGGGATATTAGCCAATACCATTTTAGGTGCTGCTGGCGGCATACTTTCCGGCATGCTGATGGGACTTCGCACGCGCCGCTACGCCGACGTAATGTATGCCATTAATGGCGCTATTGCAGGATTAGTGGCAGTGACTGCAGGCGCACACGCCATTTCTATGCAAACTGCTTTTAGCTTAGGCGCTATTAGCGGTGTATTAATGGTACTAAGCAGTGAGTGGCTGCTTAAAAAGCACATTGATGACGCCGTATCCGCCATTCCGGCTCATCTTGTTTCAGGCATATGGGGCACATTAGCGCTGCCATGGGTTGCCGATTTAACCCTTTTAGACACCGGCCTTTCTCGCGCCAGTCAGTTTGGAGTGCAACTCACGGGCGTTGTTGTCTGTGGCGCCTGGAGCTTCGGCACTGCATGGCTGCTGTTTCGTATTACTCGGCTGTTTTTACCCATCCGCGTCTCTTCAGACGCTGAAAAAATGGGCCTTAATCTTGCAGAGCATGGCGCCAACAATGAACTCAACCAACTACTGGAACATATGCGCCAGCATGAAGAGCAAGGCGATATGCATCAACGAATTGAAGCCGACCCTTTCACTGAAGTTGGTGAAATTGCCGCTAGCTATAACCGTGTCACTGCCGCATTGGAAACGGCCGTTGGCCATACCCGCGTTATGCTTCGCAACCTGCGTGATGGCGTGATCACCTGGCAGGCAGACGGTACCTTGACAAGTCTCAACCCAGGCGCAGAGCAGCTCTTTGGTGTTAGCGCTTCACACCTTATTGGTCAACCCGTTTCACAGCTACTCCCAGGACATCGCCTTACCCCTGGCGCACGCCATGAAATCAAGCGGCGCACCCCAGACAAAGACATACGCTATTTGGAAATACTGATTAGCGAGGGCGCCAGCGGCTCTGTATCCGAGCGCTCAGGCATGGTGCGCGATATTACCGAACGCAAACAGCTTCAAGAGCAGCTAAACCGTGAACGAGACCTTGCACGCACCACGCTTGCCTCTATTGGCGATGGCGTTATCACCTGCGATGCCAGTGGCACCGTGACCTTTATTAATACCGAAGCCGAAAGGCTAACTGGATGGTCACTTGAGGAGGCTACCGACTCCCCTATCCAACGGGTTTATCAACTAATTGATGAAAGCAGCGGCGAATCCCTTAGCAATCCCGCACGCCAAGTGTTAACCCAACTCACGCCTAAGCACTCCACCGAGCACTGCCTACTCATTCAGCGCAACGGCACTCACACGCCTATTCAACACACGGCGTCACCGATTCGCTCACGCAGCGGGATCACCTTAGGTGCCGTGGTGGTGTTCCAAGATGTCAGCTTCACTCGCAACCTTGCCGAGCAACTGAGCTATCAAGCCAGCCACGACAATTTGACCAACCTGTTAAACCGACGCGCTTTTGAATCAGAGCTGACCACCCTTCTCAATAGAGACGACGGCCTACATGTACTGTGCTATCTAGACCTTGATCAGTTCAAAATCGTAAACGATACATGCGGTCATTTGGCTGGCGATGAACTGCTTCGCCAAGTGGCGCTGAAGCTAAAGGCCCACGTACGCAGCAGCGACACCATTGCGCGCCTGGGTGGTGATGAGTTCGCACTGCTGCTGCCGGACTGCAGTATAGAAAAAGCGCAAATGATTGCAGAAGCGCTACGCAGCGATATTGAAAACTATCGCTTTGCCTGGCAAGGACACACCTTTGGTATTGGCGTAAGCATTGGCTTAGTAGCGCTTAAATCTGCTGAACCCATGCAACTTGCCCAGGCCCTACACGCTTCTGATGCTGCCTGCTACGCAGCTAAAGAGGCAGGCCGTAATCGCATCCACTGCCACCAGCCCGACGATCACTCTTTGCTGGAGAAACACGGCGAACTGCAATGGGTGCAGCGCTTGCAAAACGCGTTGGATAACGATGCTTTCAGGCTTTTTGCTCAGCCGATTAAAGCAGTTTGCACGACTGGATCAGGTTACCAAGAAATTTTAATTCGCTTAGAAGAGCACGGGGAGCTTATCGCACCCGGTAGTTTTCTCCCCGCTGCTGAACGCTACCACTTTATGGTTCGCATTGACCGCTGGGTAATACGCAACACACTGGCATGGCTAGGCGATCAAAGCCGTCATTCTGAAAAACCATCGGCGGGCACTTGGGGAATCAACCTCTCAGGGGCATCACTATCCGATCCTGATTTCTGTCAGGACTTGATTACCCAAGTAAGCACCGCGGGACTCCCCCCTCACACGCTATGTTTTGAGATTACTGAAAGCACGGCCATTGCTCAGCTCTCTCGGGTGAGTGAATTAATTCATACATTAAAGGGCTACGGCTGTTATTTCGCGCTGGACGACTTCGGTACTGGCCTTTCTTCATTCAGCTACTTGAAAGAATTACCCGTCGATTTTCTTAAAATTGACGGCAGCTTTATCCGTAATGTACATCAAGATCCAATTGACCGGGCAATGGTCGAAGCCATTCATGCGGTGGGAAAAGCGCTAAATATCGAAACAATCGCCGAGTTTGTCGAAACCAATGAAACGCTCAATGCGTTAAAGCAGATAGGCATTGATTACGCTCAGGGATATTTACTCGGTATGCCTGAACCACTGACACACATGGCAGGCAGCCGTATAAAAGTGATGCCGCGCTAGCGCCCCCACTCAGCAAAAATAAAAACAAGAAGCCAGAAACGAAAAAAACCCAATTAAGGGCTTCGCGTGGTGATTAACAATTTACAGAAAAATATAGGAAATGGGGTGGATGATGGGATTTGAACCCACGACCACCGGAATCACAATCCGGGGCTCTACCCCTGAGCTACACCCACCACAACCTAAAACTGGTACGCTTATATTGTCAATGGGGTGGATGATGGGATTTGAACCCACGACCACCGGAATCACAATCCGGGGCTCTACCCCTGAGCTACACCCACCAAAGACAATCTAACGTAGAAACAATATCGTATGCTTGAAGGAATGATTCTGACAGGGTGTTACCACTGAATTAGATGGCACGCCCAGCAGGAATCGAACCCGCAACCTACGGCTTAGAAGGCCGTTGCTCTATCCGGTTGAGCTATGGGCGCACAAAAAGCATTCAGAAATAACGAATACTGATGAGCACTAGACCACAACCAAAGCTTGGAAAAGCAAACTTCTACCTTTCACGTAAAGTGTGGTCGGGATGGAGGGATTCGAACCCCCGACATCCTGCTCCCAAAGCAGGCGCGCTACCAGACTGCGCTACATCCCGATTTAATTACCTTTGACGCTACCGCTTGGTCCGTCTCAAGCGAGGCATATATTACTATTTCTATTTTTAAAGTCAACCACTAAAGTGATTATTAGTTTAGATGCTTTGCCTGGGTGGCCTAGCGTGCGAAAATTGCGACCTCTATAAGCGCTGTTGGTTATGCGCTTGGTATTCGCTTTTTTAACGCTTCACAGGGATTCCACTACATGACCGCCCAACTAATCGATGGCAAAGCCATCGCTGCTGCTGTCCGTCAACAGGTTGCTGAGAAGGTTACCGCACGTAGAGCTGCAGGCGCGCGGGCACCAGGGCTAGCCGTGGTGGTAGTTGGGGAAGATCCCGCCTCTCAAGTCTATGTCAATAACAAGCACCGCGCCTGCGAGCAAGCGGGTATTCTCTCTTTTCAGCATGCGTTACCGACCAACACTTCTCAGCTCGACCTGGAAGCGCTTATCGACCAACTCAACAGTGACCCTACTGTCGATGGCATTCTGGTTCAGTTGCCACTGCCTAAACACCTCAATGCCGGACCCATTTTAGAGCGCATTCTGCCTGACAAAGATGTTGATGGGTTTCACCCCTACAACCTGGGTCGCTTAGCGCAACGACTGCCAGCACTTCGCCCCTGCACCCCCAAAGGCATTATGACCTTACTGGCACAAAGCGATATTCCGTTACGCGGCCTTGATGCCACCGTGGTAGGCGCGTCTAACATTGTCGGCCGCCCCATGGCATTGGAGCTGATGCTTGCAGGCTGCACGACAACGGTATGCCACCGCTTTACCCAAAACCTTCAAGATCACGTGAGCCGCGCCGACATCGTCGTTGTTGCCGTTGGCAAACCAGGGCTCGTTAAAGGTGAGTGGATTAAGCCCGGCGCTATCGTGATTGATGTGGGCATTAACCGCCAAGAAGACGGCACCTTAGTCGGCGACCTTGATTTTGCAACCGCTGCAGAACGCGCAAGCTTTATCACCCCGGTGCCGGGTGGCGTTGGCCCGATGACGGTAGCAACGCTGCTTGAAAATACCCTGGAAGCCGCTGAGCAGCACGACTTGGCCCGGCAGGCGCAAGGTTAATTCAAGTGACTTCAAATCTTTCCTCAAGGAGCATTGCGCAGTGAAGCGTATAGGTATTATTGGCGCGATGGCGCAAGAAGTAAGCACCCTGGTTAGTCAATTAGACAACCCACAACGCTATGAACATGCAGGCTTTGTATTTCATTCCGGCACCCGTTACGGCCTTGAAGTCATTGTGCTGCAATCGGGCATTGGCAAAGTGAACGCTGCTGTGGGTACCGCTATTTTACTGGAGCGACACCAGCCCGATGCGATTATCAATACCGGATCAGCGGGCGGGTTTGCTGCAGATTTAAAAATTGGGGATGTGATCATTTCTGATGAAGTTCGCCACCACGACGTTGACGCGGTGGTATTTGGTTACGAAATAGGGCAAGTGCCGGGGATGCCCGCCGCTTACCAGGCCGATACAACGCTGCGAGAAATCGCCCGTAACGCCATTGCGTCATTAGGCGAGGTTCAGGTACGAGAAGGATTGATCGCCACAGGTGATGCCTTTATGGCAGATCCAGCGCGGGTTGCGGCGACCCGCGCGCAGTTCCCGCTCATGCTTGCTGTTGAAATGGAGGGAGCTGCCATTGCCCAGACCTGCTACCTCTACCGCTGCCCATTCGTGGTTATTCGCGCCCTTTCAGACATTCCTGGCAGTGGCGACAATCACCTAACGTTTGATCAGTTCCTGGAAGTAGCGGCCGACCACTCGTCACGCATGGTCGATCTGATGCTTAAGCAACTTGGTACTGCCTAGCCGTAGATAGCAAAAGGGTCGATATTCTCGACCCTTTTTTCTTTGAAGACGTTGCACACCCGCTACGAGATCATCGTCCAACTAAGCGTTTCACCTGCCAGCAGCGGAATAATCTGCGCGCCTTGGGCATAGGGGTAGCTTTCCGGCAATCGCCACACTTTTCGCTCTAATGTAATGGTATCTGCATTAGGCGCCAGCCCATAAAAACGTGGCCCGTTTAAGCTCGCAAACCCTTCTAATTTATCTAATGCATTCATTTCATCAAAGGCCGTCGCGTAAAGCTCAATGGCCGCAGACGCTGTATAGGCACCGGCACAACCGCAGCTTGACTCTTTAGCCCCTTGGGAGTGAGGAGCACTATCGGTCCCCAAGAAGAATTTATGGCTGCCGCTAGTGGCGGCTTTCAAAAGCGCCTGGCGATGCTGCTCCCGCTTCAGAATAGGCAGGCAGTAGTAGTGAGGACGAATGCCACCCACCAGCATTTTATTGCGATTAAACAACAGGTGATGAGCGGTAATCGTGGCCGCTATAGTGTCCGGGGCCTGGGCAACAAATTCAGCCGCCTGTTGCGTAGTAATGTGTTCAAAGACGACTTTTAAGGCGGGGTGGCGTGCCAGGAGCGGCTTCATGATTTTTTCAATAAACACGGCTTCGCGATCAAAAATATCGATCTCTGCATCGGTCACTTCACCATGCACTAACAATGGCATACCCACTTTGACCATCATCGCAATCGCCGCGTCGCAGTGCGCCAAATCCGTGACGCCAGAGTCAGAGTTAGTCGTCGCGCCCGCGGGGTAAAGCTTAACCGCCTTAACAAAGCCACTTTGTGCTGCGCGCTCAATCTCCTCGGGCGGCGTGGTATCCGTAAGATAAAGTACCATTAACGGCTCAAAGGCACTGCCTGCTGGTAGCGCGTCTAATATACGCTGGCGATATTCAAGCGCCTGGGCGGTGGTAGTAACCGGTGGCGTAAGGTTGGGCATAATAATCGCCCGCCCCATCTGGGCAGCGGTATGACCGACAACTGCTTTTAATGCATCGTCGTCACGTAAATGGAGGTGCCAATCATCGGGGCGGGTCAGTGTTACAGTGTCCACGGCAAGTCCTGTACTGGAGTTGAGTCGGCTAAAAGAGGCATACACAGTATACGCAATTAGGCGGCTGGATAAATCCAACGCTGACACCCACAGCACTCGCTAAGTGTCGTATCATGGCGACAGTTTTTTCATAGTTAGTTTTAACCGCTATTTTTAACAGCTAGTTTTCACAATTGGCTTTTAACGGTAAGGATCCGGTTGTTTATGCAGAACGTGCGACGCTATGCGGATGTCATTGCCAGCTTGGAGGGATTGCTATGGCTAGGCCTTGCCTGGTCCATTTCGCTATCCGCCTATCTTGGCAGCACGGAACCCACGCTAGCCTGCCTATTGGTGATCGGCGCGCTGGTAGTGTTCAGTTGGGCGCATCGGCCCCTACGTTACCTGCTGTGTCGTTATCGTATTCGTAAACGCCGTACCGATATGTGGATCCACATTTTGGCGCTACCCCTACTGCTAGCGATGTTTTTTCACATCATGCTGGAAGCCTTACTAGGCAGTGCCTGGCTGCCACCAAAAATGTTGTTATTCAACATACTGGCCTCAGCCGGTTGGGCGACCTTCGTGATGACCCTATTTATTAAATTTGTCATTCACGGTGTCAAAACGTCCGCTAAGAACGTTAATTAAGTATCTCAACCAAGATCATCAACCAAAGCAGCGCCTTTATGCCTACCGCTCCGCCTCTTCCGCTATCCACGCCTAATCGCAACCTGGTGCGGCTCACCATCGTCCGCGGGATCACCTGGACGGGGTTTTTACTGGCCATTATCGTCGGCGTGGAGCTACTGGCTTTTGATTTACCGGTGACAGCCGTCGTGAGCGTCGTGATTGCGATGGGCATTCTTAATATCGCCACTTGGTGGCGACTGGGTCGTCCCCGCGCGGTCACGCACCTTGAGTATTTACTGCATTTACTCGCTGACATTGCAGGGCTAACGCTGCTGTTTTATTTCTCAGGCGGTTCAACCAATCCCTTTATTACTTATTACCTTGTGCCGGTCACTATTGCCGCGGCAACGCTACCCTGGCGCCATGCCTGGATCATTGCCGCTTGTTCCATGGCTGGGTACACCTTTTTGATGTTCTCTTACCACCCCATCCCACAGTTGGGGCATATTAATAGCGACGGCCCATTAAGCCTGCATGTACTTGGCATGTGGCTTAATTTTGGTCTTTCTGCGGGCCTTGTGACGTTTTTTATCTTCAAAATGGCCCATGCCCTGCGCAGCCGAGATCAAGCGCTCTCAAGAACCCGAGAAGCCGCGCTGCGCAACGAGCAGGTGCTGGCCGTCGCGACGCAAGCGGCCGGAACCGCCCACGAACTAGGCACGCCACTCTCCACCATGGCAGTGCTGCTAAAAGAGATGGAGGATGAGGCAGCCCCAAACTCAGGGCTTCATCAGGATATTACCTTGCTGCGCCAGCAGGTAGATGTGTGCAAGTCTCGGCTGCAAAATTTAGTCTCCAATGCTGATCGACGCCGCATGGCAGAGCCCGAAGTACTTGACGCGGAGATTTGGCTAGCCGGTGTGGTTCAGCGTTGGCTGGTGCTACGCCCCGATGTAAGCCACCAGTTTGATGTTGCTGAAAAACGCGGCAGGCCTTGGCTAGCGGTAGATGCCACGCTTGACCAAGCGCTGACAAACTTGCTCAATAACGCCGCTGACGCTAACCCTGAACACATCGCCATTCGCTTAGACTGGCAGGAAGAGAGCGTCATCATCGATATTCGTGATCACGGCCCTGGCGTTGCGATGTCGATTGCAGATCAGTTAGGTGAGACGTTTATTTCCACTAAAAGTAAAGGCATGGGGATTGGTTTGTTTTTAACCCATGCCACCATCAATCGCTTTGGCGGCGGCGTAAGCCTGTATAATCACCCGGAAGGGGGTACGCTAACAGAAGTTACGCTGCCTCGTTGCGCGGCTCCCAGTTAATACACGAGCGCCCCAAGCATCTCCTTTAATGGATTGAGGACAACATGCAAACGCGAGAGCAACGCCTGCTGATCGTTGATGACGATGAAATGTTTTGCCATGTGCTGAACCGGGCATTAACGCGGCGTGGCTATGAAGTCATCGTTGCCCACGATGCAGAGCAAGCGCTGGCCATGGCGGCGCAATTTTCACCCACCATGGCGACCTTAGATCTAAAGCTGGAAAATAGCTCAGGGTTGAAACTGCTGCCCGAACTACTTGGCATTTTGCCCCACTGTCGTATTGTGGTGCTGACTGGCTACTCAAGTATTGCCACCGCAGTCGAAGCAATTAAACTCGGCGCCGTCAATTATTTGTGTAAACCAGTAGATGCTGATGACGTACTCGCCTCATTTGAGCGCCAGGATGGCGACCCGGACATTGAGCTTGCGGATAATCCGCCCTCAATTAACCGGATCACCTGGGAGCATATTCAAAAAGTGCTACAGGAGCACGATGGCAATATTTCCGCCACTGCCCGTGCTTTAGGCATGCATCGCCGCACCCTACAGCGCAAATTACAAAAACGCCCGGTGCGACGCTAACCCCCTTTAGAGCGGGGTATTGGCAAAACCCCCGCCATCGTATTAGGCGACTGGCGGGAGGAGAGCCCGGTGCTTAGTGCGCTGTCCAGCCTAGGTCAATATTAAAACTAGAACCGGTCACTGCGCCTGCCGCATCAGAGGCGAGGTAAGCAACCAGCTGCGCCACTTCATCCGGCTCTATAAGGCGCTTAATTGCGGCCTGCTTGAGCATGATTTTTTCGACCACTTCCTGCTCGTCCATCTTGTTCAATTTTGCCTGATCGGCAATCTGGTTATCTACCAGCGGCGTTCTTACATAGGCAGGGCAAACCGCATTGGCAGTAATACCTTGCTCACCACCTTCCAATGCTGCTGTTTTGGTCAAACCAATCATGCCGTGCTTAGCACTGATGTAAGCGGCTTTGCCAGGCGATGCCACCTGAGCATGAATGGAGGCCACGTTAATGATTCGCCCCCACCCCTTGTCACGCATGTGCGGCCATACTGCTTGGGTAAGTAAAAAAGGCGCCGTAAGCATTAAGTCCATAATCTGACGCCACTTCTCCTCAGGAAACGACTCAATGGATGCAACGTGTTGAATACCGGCATTGTTAACCAAGATATCGACACCACCAAAGCGCTTAACCGCATCAGCTACCGCCGCACGGCAGGCATCAGGATCGGTTAGATCGGCCTCGAAAAAAACAGCCCCCGCTTCCTCTGCAATCGCTTTGCCCGCCGGGTTAAAATCCACCGCAAGCACTTGATGGCCTAATCCGCAAAAATGCTTAACGACTGCAGCACCAATACCACTGCTGGTACCGGTGACGAGTGCCACGCGCGGCGTAGTAACGGCTTGATTGGTCATGGGCATTTCCTTTTACTAAATGAATGAAAGAGAGTGTGACTGCGAGTGTGCATGAATCAGTATAGTGGCCGCCCCCGCCTAAGCGTCAGCTTGTGGAGTAGGCTGCATTAAACGCGACATCATTTGCTGCGCCAGCCTTGCTGCTTCCTGCATGCTGTCGAGCTCACCTAAATCACGCAAAATAGCGCGCTTGTAAATTTCATATCCGCCAGGTAAACGTTCTAACACTAAGCGATAGCTCCCTGAGGGTAGCGCCATTGTCAACGTCTCCTCCAGAGGAGCAGTGAGTTTGGCCTGATCGGGCACCACTACCAACCAAAGCCCAGAGGGCGTTATAAGTGCCCCCACCATACGCTCAGCACTTTCACGCTGAAAGCAAAGTGCATCAATGCCCAAACGGGGGTTCCAACCCTCTTGCTGCTTAATCGATGCTAAGTGCGTATCGCGGTATGCCCGCGCCAATTCGGCAAGAAAACCATACTCCTCAGCAGTAAGCGTTTGCATAGTTGTCCTTAATGATCTCCGGGTGATAATCGGTATTAATAGTCAGCGTTAGTCAGCCGCTATTGGCGTAATGCACTCTGCTCAGCCACAATAGGCGCTCATTTATCTTCTCGCAGTATGCTATTTGCCACTCAATCAGTTACTGCTAGGTTACTGATCAATTTGTGCTGGCTAATTTGTACTGGCTAAGTCGTTACAGACTACTTTGCTACTTACCCCTACTAACGTAAAGGAGCGACACTCATGTTTGTGGTTATTTTTGGTCGAATGTCATGCCCATTTTGCGTGCGCGCAAAACACCTTGCCGAGCATCTGGAAAAAGCCGGTAAGATTGAAGGTTACCGCTATGTAGATATGCCTTCAGAAGGCGTGACTAAAGAAGATATCGCCAAAACGGCAGGCAAACCGATTCATACCGTACCGCAGGTATTTGTCGATCAAGCCCATGTTGGCGGCTTCACTGAGTTTGATCAATTTGTTCGCGACAAACAGCTGCGTTAAACCGCTCGTTAATACCCGTTGAACCCTTGCGGCTTGTGCTTGCCTATACTGAGTACTTACTTAACGGCTCACGCTAGTGTGTGCCGCATGTGGGCAAGGAGTTCAGCATGCAGCGTCAGGAGTTTGTCCAACAGCTCTGGCTTGACTATATACATACCCATCCTGATATTGGCGCCTTAAGGCTGTGGCCGCTTTCCAGCGCCGCCGAGTATCTTGCGCTGGTGACACTGAATTACGGGCCCTTTTCAGCCATGGCTCTTGCCGGCAATTTAGCGCATATGGGCTACCGTCCAATCGGCCAATACGCGATGGCAGATAAAGGCTTACTCATTCACCTGCTAGCACCCAACGACGGCAGCAGCTGGCTAGTGCTGGCCGAATTGCAAATGGGGACGCTTTCAAAAGCACCCAGAGAGGCCATTGAAGGCTTAGTAAAGCAGTCGCATCCTCAGGACTGCAAAGGACACAACCTGCTTTGCCGCGGTCGTCCATGGCCTATGCCCTCGTGGGCACTCTACCAACAGTTACAACACGCCCATCCACTGGCTGGCTGGCTGGCGGTCATGGGACCTCGCCTACATCACGCCGGTTTTGATTGTAGTCAGTTGGGAGAACCATTAATCAAGCTTGATCAACGACTCAACGAAGTAGGAATGCCAAGTCTAAACGGGCAGCAAAACGGAGTTTTTGCGGTGTCATCACTACTGGATCATCGTTTCTACCCAACCACTCCAAAAAAAGTGGTGTTTAGTGAGGGCGACGAGCACCGGTTATGTTTAGGCGGTTTGGCACTGGTGCAAAAACACGTGGAAGATGACCATGAGCGCATCGCCGAAGTGCTACTCCCCTTCCATACCCGTTGTGAAATGGCGTGATACGATTTAAGGGGCTTTACACCTAAGTCGTACCAACGCCATTTTATTAACCGCCTAGGCTCACAACGGTTACTTAGGCGTCAAAGGTCATTTCGGGGACGTGATCAGGGACGATTAATTTGCCCGCCGTTTTTTCGATAATTTCCTCGACGCTAACACCAGGAGCGCGCTCTTTGAGAATAAAGGTGCCGTCTTTAATTTCAAGATAGGCCAAATCAGTCAAAACGCGGTTAATGCAGCCAGCCCCGGTCAGCGGCAGTTCACACTTTTCAAGCAGCTTGGACTCACCATGCTTGGAGGCATGGGTCATGGTGCAAATGATGTTATCCGCACCAGCCACCAAGTCCATCGCGCCACCCATACCTTTGATCAGCTTACCGGGGATCATCCACGAGGCAATATTGCCCTGCTGGTCAACCTCAAAAGCACCCAGTACGGTTAAATCCACATGACCACCGCGAATCATGGCGAATGACTCGGCAGAGGAGAAAATCGCGGCACCGGGACGCGCGGTAACCGTTTCTTTACCTGCATTAATCATATCCGAATCAAGTTCGTCTTCAGTAGGGTAACGGCCCATACCCAGCAGGCCATTTTCGGATTGCAGCATCACGTCGATGCCATCCGGGATGTAGTTGGCCACTAGGGTGGGAATACCAATGCCCAAATTGACGTAAAAGCCATCTTGGAGTTCGCGTGCGACACGCTGAGCCATCTGTTCTCGTGTTAAAGCCATGGTGACTTCCTTTTGTTGAATCGTTAAATGAGAAGCTAGGGAAACGTTTAAAATCTACGTCATTTGAGACCTAAGTCGTTTGAAACAGCTACGGCCTAACTACGCACCGTGCGTTTTTCAATACGTTTCTCAAATGTGCCTTGAATAATCCGATCCACATAAATACCTGGCGTATGGATCTGGCTAGGCTCAAGCTCACCCGGCTCCACAATTTCTTCAACTTCCACTACGGTGATTTTTCCCGCGGTAGCAGCCATGGGGTTAAAGTTTTGCGCAGTATGGCGATACATAACGTTGCCATAGCGGTCTGCCTTCCACCCTTTAACGATAGCGAAGTCACCTGTAATCGCTTCTTCTAAGATGTAGTGACGGCCATTAAATTCGCGCACTTCTTTACCATCACCAATTGGCGTGCCGTAGCCGGTCGCGGTGTAAAAGGCGGGAATACCCGCACCGCCAGCGCGCATTTTCTCAGCTAACGTGCCTTGAGGGGTTAACACCACCTCAATCTCGTCGTTGAGCATTTGCTTTTCAAATAAGGCATTTTCGCCAACATAGGAGGCGAGAATCTTACTGATTTGGCGATCCTCAAGCAGTATCCCAAGACCAAAACCATCAACACCGCAGTTGTTGGAAACCACGGTAAGATCATTGACACCGCGCCGCTTGATTTCTGCAATCAGATTTTCCGGGATACCACATAATCCAAAACCGCCAGCGATGACGGTCATACCGCTCTCGATACCTTCCATTGCTTCTTCGTAGGAAGCTACACGCTTATCGAATCCTGCCATTGTTATGCCTCACATTGTTGTCTTAGATATGCGTTGTCTTTGAAATACGTAGACATTGACATGTAATTTGCGCGCTACGTTAGTGTCAGTGTTGTGCCAGATGATATATTTGTTAAGTTTGTTTTTCTTATCAATTTATTTTTAAAACTTATAAAAGGCTTTCCATGACCGTCAAACAGCTACGCGCCTTTCTGGCGGTTGCCCAAACGTTGAGCTTCACTCAGGCCTGCGAGCGTCTCCATTTATCTCAACCAGCGCTCAGTTTAGCGATCAAAGGGCTTGAAGAGTCATTGGGAGGCAAACTGTTACTGCGCAGCACCCGTAGTGTCAGACTAACCCCGGAAGGCGAGTCACTGCTACCATTGGCCAAACATCTGCTCGCCCAGTGGGATAATACCGAAGAGCGGCTGCGCCAGCGTTTCACCCTTCAACTGGGCCGCTTGAGCGTCGCGGCAATGCCTGCGTTTGCCTGTAACTTGCTGCCCTCGGCATTGGTCAAATTTCGTCAGCAGTACCCTAAGATTAATATTACGGTGCACGATGTTATCAATGAAGAAGTCACCGAGATGGTGCGCTCTCGTCAAGTAGAACTGGGCATCGCCTTTTCACCTGATGCCACTGGCAGCTTGCTATTCACCCCGCTATTCGAAGACCATTTTGTGGCGGTGGTGCCGCCTACCTCAACATTACTGCAATCCTCACAGCTCTCTTGGTCAGCACTACTTGAGCATGATTTTATTACGCTTCAGCGCCCTTCTATGGTACGTCGACTGCTTGAGCAAGAGCTGCGTAAACAGCATATGGAACTGCCTGTGGCGTTTGAAAGCCATCAGCTCTCCACCGTTGGCAGAATGGTGGCTGACGGCCTGGGGGTTAGTGCAGTGCCTTCTATGTGTATTCGCCAAATGCATGAACTGGGCGCACGCTGCATACCGCTGACGGCACCCGCCGTATCTTGCCGAGTAGGCATTTTGACCCAGCAGGAACTGTCCGTTGCCGCCCATGCATTACGCACCGTATTGCTAAAAACGGTTCAAGCGCCCTCGCTACCTCTAAGCTAAAACATCATCAAGCTACCCAATTGCCCTAGGTTTATGCTGGGCAGCGTGGCTACGATCATTTAGCATTCGGTATTAAGTTATTCGTCTGACGGTAAGGATACGCGGTATGCCTATTTTAAAGGGGCTGGTCAGCGCACTGCTGCTGGTGCTCAATACGCTATTCTGGGGCGTACCTCTTATTTTTTTAACCCTGCTTAAAGTGGTTGTTCCTGGACAGCGCCTGAAACAGAAGGTATTACAGGGCTTAAATGCCGTCGCCCTTAATTGGATTGGTTTTAATCTGTGGTGGATGCGGCACTGGCTTAAGCCTGACGTCACTATCAGCGTACCCAAGAATTTGAGCCCTCAGCAGGGCTGGTTGGTCATATCCAATCACCGAAGCTGGACCGATATTTTTATGCTTTTCATGGCGTTGCATCGGCGCATTCCAATGCCACGCTTCTTCCTTAAACGTCAATTAATTTGGATTCCCATCGTTGGCCTGGCGTTTTGGGCACTTGAGTTCCCTTTCATGCGCCGCTTCAGTCGGGAGCAGATAGCGAAAAACCCTAAATTAGCCACCATTGACCGTGAATCCACCGAACGCATGTGCCGACAAGCTCGCAACAATCCCATTGCGATTTTTAACTTTGTAGAAGGCACTCGCTTTAGCGTCACAAAACGTGACGCCCAGCAAAGCCCATACCGCCACTTATTACGCCCTAAGGCGGGCGGTGTGGCGCAAGTGCTTAGCCTGCTAGGAAGCCAGTTAAATGGCATACTGGATGTCACGATAAGCTATACCAATCCCTCCCCCACCTTTTGGGGATTTTTGTGCGGCAATGAAGCCCCCATTACGCTGCACGCACGGCAACTGGATATTCCTCAGTGGATGTACGCACCGGACAACCACGATGAAAAGCAGCATAAGGAACGTTTCCACACATGGATCAATTCACTCTGGCTGGAAAAAGATGGTTTGTTGGACGGCCAAACCGATCACGATTAATAGCGCTGCTGAGTAGCTGTTTATTAGCTGGGGTATTGGCTGGCTGTGCCAGTGACCCACAGTCATCATCTCAGCGTGCGGCAGCGCCCAGCGGCGGCCAGATCAGCGGCGACTGGGTTCAAGTGCAGCGGGGGGATACTCTCGGCCAGATGGCAGCGCGAGCTAACGTGCCGTTAGAGCGCTTACAGCGCTTTAATCCTAGCGTGGATGCACGACGCCTAGAGGTAGGACAACGCCTATTGCTTCCCACTCAGCAAGAGCGGGCGCCCTCTGGTGGGCCATATCGTTATCAAATACGCCCCGGTGATACTTTCTCAGGTATCGCTCGGCATTTTGGAACTACCAGTGGCCGCATCCAGAGTGCTAACCCAGGCACGACACCCACAAGCCTGCGGGTGGGCCAAGTGATTAGCGTGCCTTTAAGCGGCAGCGCCGCGGCAAGCTCTGCAAGCAGTAGTAGTGCCCCTAGTGCTAGCGCCAGCCCATCCGCCGCTGCACCAAGCCAACCCCTGCCAGCCTCTGCACGCCGCTGGCCCTGGCCGCTGGAAGATTACCGTGTAGTGCGCCGTTTCGGCGCGGACAGTCGTGGCACTCTGCAGCCCATGCTACTCGCCACCCAGGCGGGTGCCCGAGCGCAGTCGGTCGCCCCAGGTGAAGTGCGCTTTGCCGATGGCATGCGTCAGCTAGGCGAAGTGGTGATTATCCATCATGCCGATAATCTACAATCCGTGTATGCCCTTTGTGAGCGCATATTGGTCACTGTCGGCCAGCAGGTCAGCACTGGCGATGCACTATGTGAGGTGGGTCAAAGTGATTCAACCCAGCGCTATGATCTGCTGTTTGATCTACGCCAGGGCGGAAAACCCATCGACCCCAGGCAGGTACTGCGCTAAAGCACGCCGTTAAGCACTTAGTGTAAAGTACTTAGTAAAGCACTTAGTCAAAACCCATCACCCCCTGCTTATGCAGGGAGCGATGGGTTAATGCGGACTAAATTACCTAGAGCGGATCATCGATAGAATAGCGTCGCCAGGCGTTTATCCGCGGAAGTAGCCCGGTTTTACAAATGGCGTTGGCGTGACCACCATAGGCAACTGCTTACCGCGCACCACCGCAAACACACTACTTTGTGGTGCTTCCAGCTCACGGGTCACGTAGCCCATCGCCACCGGCTTACCGATACTTGGACCAAAGCCGCCCGAGGTGACGACGCCAACCTCATTACCCGCTTCATCTACCAGAGTCACACCCTCACGCACCGGTGCACGGCCATCGGCTAGCAGCCCAACACGCTTGCGGATGTGATCTTTGGCATCGACCTGATGCAGAATAATATCGGCCCCAGGAAAACCACCCGGGCGTTCGCCACCATGACGGCGCGGCTTACCAATCGCCCAGATTAATCCGGCTTCCACCGGGGTAGTCTCCATATCCATATCATGACCATAGAGACATAGACCTGCTTCTAGACGTAGTGAATCCCGCGCGCCCAAACCAATCACTTCTACCTCAGGCTCTGCCAACAGCCGCTCGGCAAAGGCTTCACAAGCGTCTGCCGCAACTGAAATTTCAAAACCATCTTCGCCGGTATAACCGCTGCGACTAACCCATACTTCCTGGCCAGCGATAGTGAAACGGCCATGCTGCATAAACACTAACTCGCAGGCTTCCGGGCAAAGCCGTTGCATCACATCACGTGCCTGCGGGCCCTGTAGCGCCAGCAGCCCACGGTCGAGCGGCTCGATCGTATGTGTGGAAGCTAAATTTAACCGCAAATGCGCCAAGTCCTGATCTTTACAAGCAGCGTTCACCACCAGATAAAAGTGATCGCCTGCGTTCACTACCATCAGGTCATCAATAATGCCCCCTTCAAGGCTGGTGAAAATTCCGTAGCGTTGGGCGCCTTTCTCAAGCCCCACCAAATCAGCGGGAATCAGTGTCTCTAGAGCTTCAGCGACGTTATCACCGGCAACAGTGATTTGCCCCATGTGCGAAACATCAAACAAACCGCACTTTTGACGCGTATGCTCATGCTCTTTTTTCACCCCCAACGGATACTGCACCGGCATATCGTAGCCCGCAAACGGTACCATTTTGGCACCCAGCTTGAGGTGTAACGCGTGCAGCGGCGTTTGTTTTAATTCAGTCATGAAGCTTTCCTCACTTAAAAATGCGTGTTCATAAAAAGAACGGGAAGCCACTTAGCAAGTGCCTTCCCGACTCTGTTGTTATTCGATACTTACCTACAGCGCAGCTAAACAACGCCTGGCGAGCTAGATAAGCTTAAAGAGCTAGATAAACTTACCGGTCGTGATCCAGCTCTTCACCCGGCAGGACATCTTTGCCGTCAAAATAGTCCTTGGTCAGCTTAAAGACTACCGGCGAAAGCAGTGCCAAGGCAATCAAGTTCGGAATGGCCATCATGGCGTTAAAAGTATCCGCCATTAGCCAGATAAAGCCTAGCTGCGCAATCGCCCCCAAGGGAATCGCTAACACAAACAGCACACGATAGATCATGATCGAGCGCGTTCCAAACAGAAACTGGCAGCACTTCTCGCCATAAAATGACCAGCCAAGAATAGTAGTAAACGCAAAAATGGCCAGCGCTACCGCCACAATTTGGTTACCAAACCCCGGCAATGCGGCATCAAACGATAGCGCGGTTAACGACGCCCCCGCTTCGCCATCTATCCAGACCGTAGAGGTCAAAATAACCAGCGCGGTAATGGTGCAAACAATAATGGTATCGATAAACGTACCCAGCATAGCGATCAACCCCTGACGCACCGGATTTTTCGTTTTTGCCGCCGCGTGTGCAATGGGCGCACTGCCAAGACCCGCTTCGTTAGAGAAAATACCCCGAGCGACACCAAAACGAATCGCCGCCATTACTGCCGCACCCGCAAAACCACCCGCGGCGGCCATTGGGTTAAAGGCGTAGTAGAAGATCAAACCAAACGCTTCACCGATCTGTCCGGCATTAATGATCAATACCAGCAGGCCAGCGGCCACATAAGCAATCCCCATAATGGGAACCAGCTTGCCCGCCACTTTCGCGATACGCTTGATACCACCCAGAATGACTGCACCGGCCAGCACCATAATGATCACACCCGTGATCCAGTGCGGTACTCCAAAGGTGGCATCCATCGCATCCGCCACCGAGTTTGACTGTACGGTATTACCAATCCCGAAAGCGGCCACGGCACCGAAGAAAGCAAAGACACCGCCTAGCCACAGCCATTTTTTACCCAGGCCATTTTTGATATAAAACATTGGCCCGCCCACATGGAACCCGGTGCTATCGGTTTCACGATAACGCACGGCCAGTACCGCTTCAGCGAATTTGGTCGCCATACCGACTAACGCGGTAATCCACATCCAGAAAACGGCACCTGGCCCACCTAACGCAATGGCAGTGGCAACGCCGGCAATATTACCGGTACCGATGGTCGCGGAGAGTGCGGTCATCAATGCATCAAAGGGAGAAATTTCCCCTTCATCGCCCTCTTTTTCCGCTAGCTTGCCAGTTTTAGGTTTTGGTTCACGGCCGGCCCACATTAGCTTGAAACCCATGCCGAGCTTTCTAATCGGCATCAGTTTCAAGCCAAGCTGTAGGTAGACCCCCACACCCAGCAACAGCATCAACATGACTGGCCCCCAGACCACGCCGTTGATGACCCCTAACAGATTAGTTAATGCTTCCACGCGCTTCTCCTCGCCCTGTTGGTTTGCGACATTTATAAATTATTCATGATAAGTAGCCTGACTCTGCTTAGGTCTATTTTGGCTATCAAACTCCCGACTGTCACGGAGTCATCATGCATGTTTTACACCAAATACTCAGCAAGCATCTATGGTGATGTCGCTTATGCATAGAGGATGCCGCTTATTTCATAACTAAATACAAACGAATAACGTATTACAACGACACGACCTAATGCCCCTAATAGGAGCGAAGAAGAAATTTGTTTCCGATTGGAAACACGTTAACATGCAGCATTATTCGCTCAGCTACTCCTCTGACTATGCACTACCGGTAGTCGCCAAAGCGAGCGACAAACGCTAGTATGCTCGAGTCCAGAAAACTGTTTCATATAGGAAAAAATCATGAGCAATCTTCCTGCCAATCTTCGTTACGCTGAAAGCCACGAGTGGGTACTTGACCACCAAGATGGCACCGTTACTGTCGGCATTACCGATCACGCCCAGCAAGCGCTAGGTGATGTGGTGTTTGTTGAACTGCCTGAAGTGGGTGCCGCACTGACTAAAGGCCAGGAGTTTGGTGTTATCGAGTCGGTTAAAGCTGCGTCTGATCTTTACTCCCCTGTGAGTGGCGAAGTTATTGAAGTAAACGAAGCCCTTGAGGACGCCCCAGAAACGGTCAATGAAGCCCCTTATGAAGGTGGCTGGATTATGAAAATCCGCTTAGATAGCGATGCTCTTGAAGGCCTGCTAGACGCAGACGCCTATCAAGCCACGCTAAGCGCTGACGACTAAATTATGTACCAGAGTCTGCCCTTTGCGGCAGGCTCTTCGCTTCTTTGCCCCTGCACGGTTCTCTCTTAACGTTCGGAATCATTCCTATGCCTATTGAAACACGCCGACTGGCCGAGCTGGCCGACCACGATGCTTTTATCAAACGTCATAATGGTCCAAGTCAAGATGACGTCACCACCATGTTAAAAGCGCTCAATATGCAGCACATGGAAGATCTGATTGAGCAAACCGTGCCCAGCGACATTCGCTTAGGGCGCGAGCTGGCGCTTGACGAGCCGCGCAGCGAAGCAGAAGCGCTGGCATACTTGGCGCAGTTAGCCCGCCAGAACCGCGTAGCTAAAAGCTACATTGGCCAGGGCTACTATGGCACCCATATGCCCGCGGTTATTCAGCGTAATGTGCTGGAAAACCCAGGCTGGTATACGGCTTATACGCCCTACCAGCCAGAAATCTCCCAGGGTCGCTTAGAAGGCTTGCTGAACTTCCAGCAGGTGGTGATGGATTTAACCGGCATGGAGTTGGCGAATGCTTCACTGCTGGACGAAGCAACCGCCGCTGCCGAAGCCATGGCGCTGTGTAAACGCGGCAACAAGAAAAGTAAATCCAACGCTTTCTTCGTCGCCGACGACGTTTTCCCGCAAACATTGGACGTGGTCAAAACCCGCGCCGAGTTCTTTGGTTTTGAGCTAATCTCCGGCCCGGCTGAAGATCTTAGCAACCACGATGTGTTTGGTGCTTTAGTGCAGTACCCATCGGCAAGTGGCCAGGTTCGCGACCTCGCTCCGCTCATCAGCGAGGCGGCTGATCGCAATATCATGACCTGTGTGGCCACCGACCTTTTAAGCCTTGTGCTGCTTAAAGAGCCCGGCAAACTTGGCGCTGACATTGTGGTGGGCAATTCCCAGCGCTTTGGCGTACCGATGGGTTTTGGGGGGCCGCACGCCGCTTTCTTTGCGACCTCTGACAAGCTCAAACGCTCAATTCCTGGTCGCATCATCGGCGTATCTAAAGATAGCCGCGGCAATACAGCACTGCGCATGGCCATGCAAACCCGCGAGCAACATATCCGCCGCGAGAAGGCAACCTCCAACATCTGTACCGCTCAGGCATTACTGGCCAATATCGCTGGTTTTTACGCCACCTATCATGGTGCCGAAGGACTACGTAAAATCGCTGGCCGCGTTCATCGCTTAGCAACCCTGCTCGCGGAAGGTTTAAAGCAGGCTGGTGTATCACTCGCCCACGACAGCTGGTTTGATACGCTGCGCCTAACCGGCGTTGATGCAGGCAAGATCCATGGCCGCGCCATGACCCATGATATTAACCTGCACTACTTCGCCAATGGCGATGTAGGTATCAGCCTGGACGAAACCACCACTGCCCATGATGTGGCGGCGCTGTTTGATGTATTGCTTGGCGATGAGCACGGCCTTTCTGTCGCCGCGTTAGACGAGCAAGTGATCACTAACGGTGCTTCTGGTATTCCTGCTGCCTGCCAGCGCGAAAGCGACTTTTTGAGCCACCCGACGTTTAACCGTTACCGCAGCGAAACCGAAATGCTGCGCTACTTAAAGCGCTTAGAGAACAAAGACCTGTCGCTTGCCCATGCGATGATTCCGCTGGGCTCTTGTACGATGAAGCTCAATGCCACCAGCGAAATGATCCCGGTCTCCTGGCCTTCGTTTGCCCACCTGCACCCGTTTGCACCTCGAGATCAGGTAGCTGGCTATCACCAGATGATTGACGAACTCTCGGCCTTTCTAGTGGAAGTGACCGGTTACGACCACATTTCCATGCAGCCTAACTCCGGTGCTCAAGGTGAGTACGCGGGCTTAGTGGCGATTCGCCGCTACCAGGCGGCTCAGGGAGAAGCCCACCGTGATGTCTGCTTGATTCCAAGCTCTGCTCACGGCACCAACCCCGCTTCAGCAGCAATGGTTCAGATGAAAGTGGTCGTGGTGGAGTGCGATCAAAACGGCAACATTGATATGAATGACTTGCGCACGAAAGCTGAGCAACATCGTGATCAGCTCTCGGCCATTATGTTGACCTACCCTTCTACCCACGGTGTGTTTGAAACCAGCGTGCGCGAAGCGTGTAAGATCGTTCACGACAACGGCGGCCAAGTCTATATTGATGGCGCCAATATGAACGCCCAGGTGGGCTTAACGCGCCCTGGCGATTTTGGTGGCGATGTTTCTCACCTTAATCTGCATAAAACGTTCTGTATTCCTCACGGTGGCGGCGGCCCTGGCATGGGCCCTATCGGTGTTAAAGCACACTTAGCGCCTTATGTATCTAACCACGTGGTAACACCGATTAACGGCGTGAATAGTGACAGCGGCGCAGTATCTGCAGCAGCGTTTGGCAGCGCCTCTATTCTGCCGATCTCGTGGGCCTATATTAAGATGATGGGTGCGCGGGGGCTGCGCGAAGCGACCGAGCTTGCCATCCTGAACGCCAACTACATTGCCAAGCGTTTGGAAGCGTCATTTCCGATTCTTTACCGCGGCGAGAATGGCACCGTCGCACACGAATGCATTATCGATATTCGTCCGCTCAAAGCGGCCTCTGGCATTAGTGAAGAGGATATCGCTAAGCGCTTAATGGACTATGGCTTCCACGCGCCCACCATGTCGTTCCCGGTACCCGGCACACTGATGATTGAGCCGACGGAGTCTGAGTCACTGTATGAAATTGATCGTTTTTGCGATGCCATGGTAGCGATTCGAGAGGAAATTGCTCGAGTGGAGAGTGGTGAGTGGCCGCTGGATAATAATCCGCTGGTCAATGCGCCGCACACCCAAGCAGATCTGATGGATAACGACTGGCAGCGACCTTACGACCGTCAGCTAGCCGCCTTCCCGACCGCTGCAGTAAAAGCCTCGAAATACTGGCCTGCGGTTAATCGCGTTGATAACGTGTTTGGTGACCGCCAGTTGATTTGCTCTTGCCCCAGCATTGACGAGTATCGCGACTAGCGCCACTCCAACGCCCCTGTTGCCTTATAACATTATGGTATCAGGGGCGTTTTTTCTTGCACACGCTGGGCGTGAAAACCGCTTAACAGCTTCTCGTAGCGCTTAGGGAGCACGGAGTCACGGCGTCGAAGCAGGTAGAGCACTTCGTTGACCGCATTAGGTAGGTTCAGCGCTTTTACTTGGCGCTGCCAGGGGGAGGTTTCCAATACCAATCTGGAGACTACGGTAAAACCTAACCCGCGAGCGACGGCATCCAACACCATGCTAACTTCGTTAGTGAAGCCCTGATGCCGGAAATGCGTCATTGAGCGAAACTCATCCGGGTAATTGGCGCGCAATAATGCATTAGCGTGGTTGATGCCATCGTAATAGTTAAGAAATCCAATACCCATTAAATCAGAGAGAGTACTGCCCGCAAAATCAGCCGGCACGACTAGGCAGAGTGGCTCTTGATGCCAAATAGAGCAGTCAAGTTCAGGGTGATTCATCGCCTCTGTTACGATACCAATATCATAACGACCTTCTAGCAGATCATTCACAATTTCGTGGTTAAAAGCGAAGCTGTAGTTAACCGTTAAATTGGGGTGCATTTGCTGCTGACCCAAAATATAAGGGTAGAACATCAACCCCACGCTTCCAGGTGAAGCAATCCGGCAATCACCACTATCCAAAGAGTCATCATCTAAGCCATGGCGAAACTGCTCATGCTCGGCAAATAGCTTTAACGCATAATCGTAAGCTCGCCGCCCCGTTTCCGTTAGCGTAAAGCTACGCCCCTTTCGCTCTAACAACTCTTTATTTAAATAACTTTCCAACTTACGTACATGCTGACTTACACCCGGCTGCGTCATTTCCAAGCGGTGAGCAGTGCGAGTAAAACTGCCTGTTTCCACTAACGTAATAAACGTACGAAAATATTGGGCATTAAACATAGTAAAGAACCATAGTTTTAGCAGCATCAGGTTAAACACGCCTTATAGTAGCACAGCGGCTTGGTTGCCCGTTGCGCCGCTGTACCTACTGCCAGGGCATGGTAGACTGCCATTAGCTAACAAACGACTAGGGACAGCTCCGCTAATGACCGAAACAGTTAAACCCCGCGCTACTCTCTCCAGCACTATTTCTCCTGAAGGAAGCCTTGAAGTCCTTTCTCAGCATGAAGTGAATCGCCTGCATAGCACCTCTCAGAGCGGCCTTCATGATCTAGTTCGGCGGTGTGCGCTGGCGGTGCTCAATTGCGGTAACCCAAGCGACGATAGCCTGGCGATATTGGAAGCCTATAAAGATTTTGATATTGAAGTATTGCAACAAGACCGCGGCATACGCCTAAAACTAACCAATGCCCCAGCGGAAGCGTTCGTTGACGGGCATATGATTCGCGGTATCCGTGAACACCTATCGTCGATCATTCGCGATATTGTTTATGTCTACAACGAGATTCAACACCATAAACGCTTTGATCTTAGTACCGCAGAAGGTACCACCAATGCGGTTTTCCATATTCTGCGTAAAGCGGGCACCTTAAAACCTGGCCGCGACCCGAGTTTAGTAGTGTGCTGGGGTGGCCACTCTATTTCCCGTGAAGAGTATGAGTACACCAAAGATGTGGGCTACCACTTAGGCCTGCGTGATCTGGATATTTGTACTGGTTGCGGGCCTGGTGCCATGAAAGGGCCAATGAAAGGGGCAAATGTTGCCCATGCTAAGCAACGGCGTAAGGAAGGCCGTTACTTAGGTATCTCTGAACCCGGCATTATCGCCGCCGAAGCGCCCAACCCCATCGTTAATGAACTGGTGGTAATGCCGGACATTGAAAAGCGTCTGGAGGCTTTTGTGCGTTTGGGACATGGCATTATTGTCTTCCCTGGCGGTGTTGGCACGGCGGAAGAAATCCTCTACTTGCTGGGTATTTTGCTGCATCCCAGCAACAAGGATATCCCCTTTCCGTTAATTTTCACTGGCCCCGCCGACTCAGCGGCCTACTTCCAGAAAATCGACGAATTCCTGGTCTATACCCTGGGTGAAGAGATTCGCCGCTACTACACCATTATTACCGGCGACCCGGTTGCCGTCGCGCGCACTATGCGCCAGGGCGTTGACGAAATCGCGCAGTTCCGGCGCACCCACCAGGATGCGTTCTATTACAACTGGCGCTTAACCATCGCGCGTGAATTCCAAGCAACCTTTGAGCCCACCCATGAAGCAATGCGCTCACTAGCACTTCACCGCCAACAGCCTACCCACGAGCTAGCCGCCAACTTGCGCCGCGCTTTCTCGGGCATCGTGGCCGGCAACGTAAAAGAGCCTGGAATTCGCGCTATTAAAGCTCACGGCCCCTTTGTATTGACGGCGGAACCCGAGCTGATGCAGCGCCTGGATGAGTTGCTGACATCCTTTGTGGCCCAAGGTCGGATGAAGCTGGATGGCCAGCCTTATACGCCCTGCTACGTCTTAAAATAAATAGCTGGGTTTGAAATAAATAGCCGAGTACTGAAATAGCACCTTAGAGAATCACAATGCCACCTAAAACCCAGCCGCCAAGATAGGCGGCTGGTCATTTAGGGAAAACTGGACTCGCCCATGCTGATTGCGTTTATTACGTTGTTGATTGCTGGAATCGTCAAAGGCGCCATCGGCTCAGGCGTGCCGGTTATTGTCATTCCAATCCTTACTATGCTCTACGACGTTCAATTGGCTATTGCAGTGTTGCTCGCGCCTAATCTTTTTAGCAACGCATTGCAGGTATGGCAATATCGTCGCCACTTACTGCCTTTGCGCTTCTTGGCTGCTTTCTCTATCGCAGGTGGGCTTGGAATCATGCTGGGTACTTGGGGACTGGTGGTATTATCCCCCGACATACTTTCACTCGGTGTCGCTTGCGCCATTGTGCTGTACCTAGCCATTAAATTGGCGAAGCGGCACTTCGCTCTGCCTTTGCATACGGCCACCCGGATTGTGATTCCGGTGGGCATTCTGGCGGGTGTGCTGCAAGGCGCTGCGGGCATGTCGGCACCGGCCTCGGTTACGTTCCTAAACGCCATGCAGCTAGAGCGTCGCGTTTACATCGGCTCAATCTCAGTATTTTTTGTTGCCATTACCAGCGTGCAAATTCCAGCCTTGCTCAGCACGGGCATTTTAACGTGGGAACGCGCCCTGTTTAGCGTTTTGGCACTGCTCGTCATTCTAGCCACCATGCCCCTGGGCGCTAACCTGGGCAAGCGGTTGCCTCACCTTTGGTTCGACAACTTGATTATGCTGCTTCTCGCGGCTATCGCCTGCAAAATCTTCTTTGATACGCTTATTGCCTGATCAGCATTTACGCTAGAGGCTCTCTTGAATAGTTCGGCGCTTGGAGAACCAAAGCAGAAAAATGTGACCAGAATAGTTACACTTATGGGGCATTTTCCTCACTTTACACCGACGAAAGGAACTCACGATGTCAATGATTGACCAGTTAAATAATGTAAAAACCAAAGATTTCGCCAAGCACTGCTATGAAACCAGCTCTGTTGAGAAACTGCGCGCCGCGGCTGAAGGCAAAGCCGACCAAGCAGAAATGGAGCACTGGGATCTGAGCGAAGGACAGTGGGAAGAGGCTATAGCCACTGCGCTCGCGGATCATGAAGCCAAAGAGTCAAATGATTAAATAGCACTCGCCTGTTGGCACTAACAGCAACCAAAGCCTCTATATAAAAGCCCTGCTGGAATTTATCCGACAGGACTTTTTAGGTTATTTGCCCCGCGGCTTCTAACTTGTCACTTACTCACGATTTGATAGTGTAACGCCAGCATACTCTTCACGCAGGCGCTCTAGCCTTACCGCCTCGCTCTCGGACAATTCAGGAGCATTCCATAGCGCTTTATCATCAACACCACGCAGACCTTCCAATGTCACCATCAACTCGGCACTGCTAGGTATTTGCGCATCCCCCCAAGGGCCAAAGCGGTTGGGGGCAAGGCTCCATTTCATTGTTTCATCCGGTTCAATACCACCAGGAACAACGTAATAAAAAGACTCATCGACCCAAGGTACCGAGCGGCCAGCACTGGTGACGACGCCACGCAGTAATAGCTCAGAGATGGCCTGATCAGTGCCATTGGTCACTTCAAGGTCAATCACCGGTTCAGGAGCGCCGTAAGGGCTGGCGCCGATATAAAATCGCGCTTGATCAATAGTAAAGCGATCTAGTTGCTGCTTGTCACGCGCGGCGTCCGCCTGTTTCTCTTCTAATCGCGTCAGCGTTCGAATAGCTTGCTCGCGCTCCCGTGAACGCCGCTCACGTAGAATCTGATCAGCGCGATGAATCACCTGATCTCCCGTTAAGCCGTGCATTTGTGCATTGGCAGATTCGGCGATTTCAGCGGCATTCATCCGCTGCGGGTTAAGAATATCGATACCATCAAAGGTAGCGGTGGCAATGATAATTAAACCGCGATCAAATTCGTCACGCTTGTAGCTCGGCAGCGAATCGCGCACCTTCTCAACTGAGACAACGGAGGCAGGCATGGAGCTAGTATCAATTTTGGGATCTGAGCAACCCGCTATCATTATGAGTGATAGTGATATTGCAGCAAGCCTAAGGCGGCTCCACATACGTAACCTCAAAGCAGGCAGATAAAATTGCTGAGGAGCTTAACGGAAAGCGCTATTTAGCTCTACCCTTTGCTACTTGCCCAATGCGTAATGCACGCAAAAAACCGCCATCTCAGTTACGCTAGCGTCGTTACTTGCGCTCCATGACAGAAGGATAGCCATATCAATGTTAGGATTTCTGCAGGGATTTTCCTATGGCTTGTTTATGACCTGCCTGCCCTGGCTGCTAATAGGCCTGTTCAATCCTGCCCTGGCACTTCCAGGGCTAACTCCTGGGCGCATGCAGGTGATCATCCGTTATTGCCTGGTGATTCCTTTCATCAGCATGCTGCTATGGCTGACGTCTTTATGGGGTGGTTTCAGCCCTAGTTTACTGGGCTGGCTGGCGGGCATTGTCGCTATTCCCGTAGTGCTTCCCATCGAGCGGACGCTGCGCGGTTGGCTGGCTCGACATCGGGCTCGTCTTCAGATGAAGCAAACTGTATCCGAAGCACGTAAACGTCGCGCTGTAGAGGAGCGAAATGCCTATGAGTCTGGTGTATCAGTACTTGATCCGACAAAGCCGCCCGCGGGAGCAGATGATTTGGTTCTGGCCATGTGTCGGGCCAAGCAGAGCCTGCTTGATGTGCAGCGCCCCGATCTGGCGATACTCTCCGACCGACTCTATAGCCGCTATTGCCATGTAATGGATGTGCTGGGCGAACGATTTCACACTGGCGAGCTCGCCTTTGAGCGTTCGCGCGGACTGGTAACTCAGGTATGTCTTGGCGCGGTAGATACGCTCACCACTATGGCGTCCCAGGCGCGAGGAGTGGTTAGCGTGGACGGCAACTACGTGCGAGGTCGATTGGAGCGGGAGAACAAACGGTTAAGCGAGGAAGAGCGCGCCGCCCTGGTACGCAGGCTTGATCTGCTCGTGGAGACCGAGCACCGGCTAAATAAACTCTCGGCCCGTATTGAATCGGCATTAACCGTGCTCGACGACACCGCTGTTTCCATGGCACGTATTGAGACAGCTCGGCCGCAGGCGGCGGTTACCACCGAGAAGGCGTTGGAGGATCTGCGCCGCTTCGTCGAAGGCGCGGATCGTTATGCACGCAAGGATTAACCCCAGCCAAGCAGTGTGCGGGACGCACTGTGTAGATGGTCACGTAAAGTTTTTAAAACAGTTAAAACGGTTTTATTGTTAGCTCAGGAGATGTCCATGACTCAGCAATCGGATGGTGAACGTCGCCTCTCCCTACCCCCGGTGGAAGAGATCGCGAGCCAGTTAGGCACTAGCCAATCAAGGACAAATCAGGCTGATCCGGCCAATGCCACTGACCATGACTTCACACAAGACATCGCGCCAGACAGCGACACTGAGCTTGAGGCGATGGCCGAGCGTTTTGTTGACGAGATCCTCGCTGAGGGTGACGAGGGATCGGCAGTTCGCCAGCGGCGGGCCGTTGATGAGATGGGCCTCGAATTGCAACAGCAGGCCGCTCATCGCAGCGACATGTTGCAAACGCCCCTGCGTCAGCTAGCAGATCAGGGTGACGAAGGCGGGCCGGTGGCCAAGGCATTGACCGACCTTCGCGGGCGTATGGAGGGCCTAGACCCCGCTCGCCACCGCCTGGCACCGACCGCTTTGGATCGCGTTCTGGCGATAATACCCGGTCTCGATAGCCGCCTACAGCGCTACTTTCGGAAGTTCGAAAATACCCAGCAGGCCCTGGATGCAATTATTGAGGATCTGGAAGGCGGTCGCGACATGCTCCACCGCGACAACCTCACGCTGAGCGATGATCAGCAAGCGCTAACTAAAATCCTGAGAGAACTGAACCGCCAAATTGCCCTTGGCCGCATTATCGACCGCCGGCTGTGTGATGAGATCGCCGTTCGCGATAGCAATGATCCACGTCGTCACTTCCTTGAGGAGGAACTGCTCTTTCCTCTGCGTCAGCGTATTGTTGACCTCCAGCAACAGCTAGCGGTAAGTCAGCAAGGCGTACTGGCGCTAGAGGTCATTATCCGCAACAACCGGGAATTGATACGCGGGGTGGACAGGGCGATTAACGTCACCGTTTCTGCCCTCACTGTCGCAGTAACCGTGGCCATGGCGATGGCCAATCAGCGCCTAGTGCTGGATCGCATTGAAGCCCTCAACACCACCACATCGCATTTGATTGGTGGGGCGGCTAAAGCGCTGCGCCAACAAGGTGTGGACATCCAAAAGCGAGCCTCTTCGGCGATGCTGGACATGCAAGTACTTGAAGAGGCTTTTACCGAGGTAATGGGTGCAATCAATGATCTCTCAAGCTATCGCCAAGAGGCACTGCCGCGCCTGAATGAACAGATTGATCGCATGGCGACGTTAGCCAAGCAGGGAAATGCGTCCATCGTACGTCTTCAAGAGGGTAGCGAATCGCAACCACAGAATGGCAGCGCGCCTAGCTAATTTGCCAGGATTCTCCAAGCGAAGCGAAAAGGCAATTGAAACATTATTTGATCTCGGGATCGGACAGAACTGCCTTGGCCTCATTGATTTCCTGCATACGCAGCTCGGCATCGGGTTCCTTGCTGACATCGGGATGAAACTTGCGTGCCAGCTTGCGGTAAGCCTTCTTTATCTCCTCGGTCGTTGCGGACTTAACTACGCCGAGCACCTGATAGTAATTTTTGAATTCCACGTTGAGAGCTTCCGGTCATCGGAATGGGCTCCAGGCATTAATCCGCCAAGTATCCCTTGTAATAAGCTGCTGTTGAATCAATGGTAGTCGAAGTCCGTCTTTTATGAGAGACCGATTCGGCACTGACCTTTTGCATGCGATGAATGACAGGTGGGGAGCTGCACGGGATAGGGAACTCAGAAGTCCGCCTAGCGTCAAAAGACACTATAAGCTATACCAAATCTTGAAGAGTTGGGTTATTGCCCCAATGAAAAGCATTTACATCTTTCGCCATCAAGAACCAGGAGGTTCATATGAGAAAATGGATTATATTGGCGCTCGTAAACTGGCTTCGAAAACCAGCAAATCGACAGGAAGCATGGAACGGGGTTCGTGGGCGTAGCGCCCGAAGTCGTGCGTCTCGTCAGCCTAAGGCTCCATCAGCGCGTGAGCCATCCGCGAATCGGCCTGGCGATACGTTTGACCATCGGCCATAAGTTACTGGCCCGAGTCAGTATTGGATAGACTTAGAGCCATACGCAGCAGTTAAGCTGCATAGATTATTAATACAATAAAGCCCCGATTGAGTTTTGAACTGCACCCCGAAAGTTGGACAAAGCCGCCTACCACAATCGTTGGGATCATATTGAGCAGGTACAGCGGGAGCTCTGCAACCTTCCAGAATCGGGCGTAGAGAACCGAGCAGCACTTCATAAAGTACTGACCAACACCTTCCGAGAATTCGTTATCACCTGCTATTGCGACTACTGGCGCGATGCCTACCAGGGCGCAGCTTTCTCCCTCACCTCTGAACGAGACGTACTTATTGCCCGAGCCATCAAAGCTCATCACTGGACTCCGGGCATTGCTGCCAGCCTATCCAACTACGACCTTGCTCTGTCCCTGATTGATGAACTAGCGGCATTCAAGCTGACGGAAATGGCCATTCACGTTTCCTACATGAATCTGCAAGACCTTCCCAAGGCTGACTATCTAGCACTGATCGAACCACACGAATGAAAAAATCAGGATGCAAGGTTATTAGCATTTGCCTAGCATCGTGGAGTGCCCACCTGTTTACTTGTGTGGGCTAAGGGGTCTCACGTCGCTGATTGTTTTGCAATATCTACAGCTTCATAAGCTTCAAAAGGCACCATTTATAATCGCAAACTCCATCATTTTGCTGTGTGGGCATTAAAGCGGTCACTGGACCATACTGGCATTATTGAGACGGCTGGCAGCGTTAGCCCAAATTTGGCCGCTCAATCAGAAATTTCTACTAACTCTCGTTTGCAGGTTTACCAACCAATAAAAAAACCGCCGATTGGTTTCATCCAAATCGGCGGTTTTTAATAATCCTTGGTCGGAGCGACAGGATTCGAACCTGCGACCTTTGCAACCCCATTGCAACGCGCTACCAAGCTGCGCCACGCTCCGCTGTCTTTATTGGCCGCTACATCTTTGCCTCAAGACGGTGCGTATACTAGCGTTTTCTTGCATAAATGAAAAGCCCTTATAGCGCTTTATTTTCAAGTATTTGTCATACACCAGTTATGCTTGCATCCGCTACGATGATTGGTTTTTATCAGCTTCAAGCAGCAGGTCTTTCATAGCATCGTATACACAGGGTGTGGTTACTAACAAATGCTCAGGATATAGGTCTGCCGGTACTTCCTGCGGTGCTTCATATACATGCCCTACGCGTGCGCCTGCTTCTCGTGCAACCACCCAGCCTGCAACAAAATCCCAAGGCGAAACGCTTTCGTAGTAGGCATCTAAGCGACCACAGGCCACATCGCACAAATCCAGCGCCGCCGCGCCGTTACGGCGAATATCCTGGCAATGCACTAGCACTGCCTCTAAACGCTTCAGCAATTGCTTACGCGCCTCTTTGCGGTAGGGGAAGCCGGTTCCTACTAACGTATGCGCCAATGAATCTGCGCTGCTTGGCTGAATGAGCTGGCCATTGCAAAAAGCTCCGCCGCCTTCAGCGGCACTAAAGGTTTCACCTAGAAAAGGCGCATGAACAACACCTACTTTAGCGACGCCATTTTCCATCCAGCCAATCGAGACCGCAACATGGCGCAAACCCTGGGAAAAATTCACCGTGCCATCAATGGGATCCACCACCCAAAGTTTGGGTGCCTTCACATGCAATGCGCTTTCCGGGGCCAGCTCTTCACTCAAGCGTGCTTCGCCAGGAAAATGTTCTTCCAATCGCTGACTAATAAGCTTATCAACGGCAACATCCACATCGGTGACCAACTCATTATCTTTTTTTAATCGACGCGCGAAATCTTGCTGCTCTCTGGCGGCGATGATCATCTGCCCTGCTTCTTCAGCGATGGAAATAGCGATCTGCAAGCGCGCCTGTAAAGTGTGGTTAGTCATTGAATCTCCCATGGGTAAAATTGAAGCATTGTGACTGTCCACCTTAATCCGCCGAGATGTAATTTTCGAGACACTTATGGTACTGGGTTAGCGCAATACATCCACTAACACATCAATCACAATACGCGTAGCCGCTTCGATCAAAACAACGTCAGCGCCCACTCGCTCCCACTCGTAACCGGGGTAGTGCGGCAATTGCGCTGCTAACTGGCCATCAAAGCGCTTAGCAATGCCCGGCGGCAATGGTTTGCCACGCTCTAAATTACGCTGAATACCTGGCGGCAATGATTCAGCTCGCGGCGCATCATGCTGGCGTAATAGTCGGCGTAGCTCACGCTCGTTAATGCGGGGTAGATCAACCCGTTGATCTCGGGTGTTTCCAGGACGGTGAAATTCATGCTGTTCGCCTTTGTCACGAGCGCCATGGGCCGGAGCATGGTCGGGTTGTGCAAAGGCAGCACCATTAAGCAGCAGTACGTCAATCGCACATAGTGCAATAATTTTGACGGGGTTCACTGTAAGCTCCTCGCTTAGGATTAGAACTTACAGTGTACTGAGCGAATAAGTAGGAAGTATGGAAGTGAAGAAAGGGTTCAAAACCCTTTTTTCTCAATTACTATGCGTTATTGGCGGCAGGCTGAAGGCAGAAAGGTATCACCAATGTCGTTATTTGGGCTGGAGCAGCGCCATCCGGTAATTTGCCCTCCGTCAGTATCAGCGTCTGCTACAACGTCAGTAGTAGTTGCGGTACTAATAAGTGGTTGGATCACCATCGAAGAACCGCTATGAACGCCATTATCAAATGCGACACTGTACCCACCAGTAGCTGCTCCATTCAACGTCACGCCACTTATATATTGACCGCCAATTTCGTTTGCTGTTTCAACAATATAGGTATCACCACTGTCGGAGGTTTGATATCCAACAAAGTTTCCATTCTCAGAAAAGTACAAGCCAATATCAGTCCGTAAACCGGCTGTGGCGGTAAATGCTTCGGTCGCCTGGGCCCTACCTACATAATTCTGATACTGAGGCACAGCGATAGACGCCAATACCCCAATAATCGCAACCACGATCATCAATTCAATCAGCGTGAAACCGCCTTGTTTGGTGTTGCGGGTGACCGGATGTGCAGATTTCTGCATGAAGACATCTCCTAAGGGAAGGGGCAAGCCTTTATAAGGAACGGGAATCCTTAAAAAGAGTTAGGAACTATGGGGTGTTACACTAGCTTACGCGATATTTTTTTACAACACGTTCTGTTAACGCTATCGGCTTAGTTGCTTACTACTTTAGCGGCTTTCAGCGCCAGTTCTCTAGTGCCCGTAAACGCTAGTTTGTGGTACAAGTAGTCCGCTTACGCTGACGTATAACAGGTTTTTTGATGAGCCAGCCCCCCTTCGAGTCGACCTTAAGCCATGCTGCCGCCCGCGGTGGCCTGCGTGGTATTGCCCAGCGTTTGGTCAATCACAGTTTGTTAAGCGATGCCCAGGCAGCGACAGCTGAAAACACGGCTTCAGACTTGGAAATATCGCTACTGCAGCATGTGATTGAGAGTGGATTAGTCGACCCAATCGCAGCAACGGTGGCAGCTGGATGGGAGTACGGCCTTCCCGTGATTGATCTCGAAGCACTGCGCCTTACTTCCCTGCCGCCTGCCACTGATTACCCTATTAAAGTACTGCAGAGCCTTAACGTATTGCCGTTAGCCCGCCATGGGCATCGCCTTACGGTGGCGGTTCCCTACCCCGCCACGTTGACCCAGCTTGATGAGCTGCAGTTTGCGACTGGGCTCAGCGTTGAAGGCGTTCTCGCTCCCGTTGATCAAATCACCGTCGCACTCAATAACTACCTTGCTCAAAATGAGCGTGGCATGCTTGATGAGCTGGAAGATATTGACGATGCGGTGAGCTCGCTGAACATTGTGCAAAGTAGCGATGGCAATGAAGTGCCGCTGGAAGAGTCTTCTCAAAATAGCGAAGACGCGCCTATCGTTAAGTTTGTTAATAAGATTTTATTAGACGCGATTCGTCGGGGTGCGTCCGATATCCATTTTGAGCCTTACGAAACGCTTTACCGGGTACGCTTTCGCGTTGACGGCATGTTGATCGAGGTAGCTAGGCCACCGTTTGCGATGCGCAGTCGCATTGCCGCACGCCTCAAAATCATGGCGCGCCTGGATATTTCCGAGCGCCGCCTGCCGCAAGATGGCGCGATTAAACTCAAGCTTTCACGAACTCGCTCCCTCGACTTTCGGGTTAACTCGCTGCCCACCGTTTATGGCGAAAAGTTAGTGCTGAGGATTTTAGA
The DNA here is from genome assembly GCF_050269715.1 of Halomonas sp. NPDC076908. NCBI lineage: Bacteria > Pseudomonadati > Pseudomonadota > Gammaproteobacteria > Oceanospirillales > Halomonadaceae > Halomonas > Halomonas sp. NPDC076908. Next base: position 118,671 of record NZ_JBNNIW010000003.1, read on the forward strand.
CCCTACTGCGGCGCAGATTGGTATTGAACAACTGGGCTTTACCGATGAGCAGCGCATTCACTATGAGCATGCGTTGAAACAGCCCCAGGGTATGATCCTAGTCACTGGCCCAACGGGCAGCGGTAAAACGGTATCGCTTTATACCGGCATTAATATTCTTAACAAAGTTGAACGCAATATTTGTACGGCAGAAGATCCGGTTGAAATTAAAGTATCGGGGATTAATCAGGTCAACGTATTACCTAAAATTGGTCTTGATTTTGCCAGCGCCCTTCGGGCTTTTTTGCGTCAAGACCCTGATGTGGTGATGGTAGGTGAAATCCGCGACCTTGAGACCGCTGAAATTGCCGTTAAAGCAGCTCAGACAGGCCACTTAGTGCTCTCTACGGTTCACACCAACTCGGCTGCCGAGACGCTTACACGCCTGGCCAATATGGGCGTTACTTCGTTTAATATTGCCAGTGCGGTGAGTTTAATTATTGCTCAGCGCCTAGCCCGTAAGCTCTGCACACACTGTAAAGAACCTGTAGAGATACCCCATGTGGCACTGCGCAAAGAAGGCTTTAACAACGAAGAAATTGATCAGGCAACGATCTACAAACCGGTTGGCTGCAAGCACTGCACCCATGGTTATAAAGGCCGCGTCGGTATTTATGAAGTTGTGCCTATTACAGAAGCCATGCGCCAGTTGATTATGCGCGATGCCAATGCACTCAACATTGATCAGCAAGCCCGGCGCGAAGGTTATCCTAGCCTTCATCGCAGCGGACTATTAAAAGTTATGCAGGGCATTACCAGCCTTGAAGAGGTTAACCGAGTGAGCAAGGAGTAAGGCATGGCTAAAACGACGCGTCGACGCCAAACTCCCGCCCCCAAACTATTCCGCTGGAAGTGGGTAGGCAAAGGCCCACAAAATAGGCCCTTAAGTGGCGAAATGATTGGACGTAGTAAAGCCGAAATAGCGGCTGAGCTAACCAAGCAAAATATTGTTATTGGGCGTATCAGTAAAAAGGGCGGCCTGGGGGGCAGTGGACGCATTACCCCCAATGACATCATGGTTTTTGCTCGTCAGATGGCGACGATGATTCGCGCAGGCATTCCCCTCTTGCAGGCGCTTCAAGTAGTGGCTGAGAGTCTGAAAAAACCTGCCATGGTGGCACTAGTTCAGCACATGATGAGCGATGTTTCATCGGGCTCTAGTTTTTCTGATGCCCTTCGTCGCCATCCTAAGCACTTTGACCGCCTGTTTGTTAACTTGGTGGATGCTGGCGAGCAATCAGGCGCACTAGATCAAATGCTGGATCGTATTGCCACTTACAAAGAGAAAGTGGAATCCCTCAAAGCGCGCGTTAAGAAAGCCCTTTGGTACCCCACGGCCGTTATGACAATTGGTATTGCGGTCACCATGCTACTACTGATTAAAGTGGTACCTGAATTTGAAAGCATGTTCCAAAGCTTCGGTGCTGAACTGCCCGCGTTAACGCAGATGACGGTAAATCTCTCAGAGCTTGCCCAACGCTACTGGCTCGCCGCTCTGGGTGCACTGATTGGCTTAGTGTTGCTGCTAAAAATAAGCATTGAGCGCTCCCCTAAAATTGCTTACCGCATGCATGCATTGCTACTTCGCTTACCGGTGGTGGGCGATATTATGCATAAATCGGCGATTGCGCGCTTTTCGCGCACACTGGCTACCACCTTTGCTTCCGGTGTACCGCTGGTTGAGGGCTTAGATACAGCCGCGGGTGCCACGGGCAACAAAGTATACGAGCGCGCGGTGGTACAAACCCGCCAGGACGTCGCCACCGGGCAGCAGTTGCACTTTGCTATGCGAATGACTAATCGTTTCCCCCCCCTGGCGATTCAAATGGTTAGTATCGGTGAGGAGGCAGGTTCGCTTGATGCGATGCTCAATCGTGTTGCTGACTATTATGAGGAAGAGGTCGACAATAAAGTCGATGCCCTCACCTCGCTAATGGAACCGATCATTATCGTCGTCCTGGGCGTGTTGGTGGGCGGTGTTGTTGTATCTATGTATTTGCCTATCTTTGACTTAGGTTCAGCCCTATAAGCTTTATTCACTTATCGACGTTAAGGAGCTTCATGCACCACCCTCCACTGACCATGTGGTTCATCGTCTTATTAATCGGGTTATGCCTAGGCAGTTTTCTTAACGTGGTGATTACACGGCTACCCGTTATGTTAATGCGCGGCTGGCGCAGCGAAGCTCGGGCGGCTCTCGAGCTTAGCGCTGAACCAACGTTACGCTTTAATTTGGCAACACCAGGTTCGATGTGCCCACGCTGTGAGACCCCTATCAAATGGCATGACAACCTGCCGCTTATTGGCTGGATTAAACGTCGAGGGCACTGTGCGGAGTGCCAAACCAGTATCAGCGTACAGTATCCGCTGGTGGAATTGGCCGGCGGACTACTGGCCTTGTCGGTATTAGCTCTTTACGGCCTCACACCACAAGCACTGTTTATTTACGGCGCTTGTTTAGCGCTGCTAACGCTTGCGGTGATCGATTTTCGCACCCAGCTACTGCCTGATGTTATTACCCTACCGCTACTTTGGGCGGGGCTGTTATTCCAGCTACTCTTCCAGCCCTTTATGCTGTCCAATGGCGTGATAGGTGCAATCGTCGGCTATTTAACGCTATGGAGTTTTTATTGGCTGTTCAAACTGGTCACCGGCAAGGAAGGCATGGGCTTTGGTGACTTTAAGCTGCTTGCAGCCCTTGGCGCTTGGTTAGGATGGAGTTTTCTGCCATTAATTTTAATACTATCTGCAGGGCTTGGCGCCATTGTAGGGCTCATCGCGCAAACGTGTTTGCCACGTTTGCGCGGCAAACCCATGCCCTTTGGGCCTTTCCTTGCGCTGGCTGGCTGGGTTGCGTTATTAGTCGGTGATGAGCTAATGGCCCTGTATCTCAGCTTGCTTATTTAAGGCTTAGCTTTTTATAACTAGGCTATTTAAAACTGTTCTATTTAAAACTTGGCGATTTGGGGTAATACATGATTATCGGCTTAACCGGGGGGATAGGCTCAGGTAAATCCACCGTTGCACGTGCCTTTGCAACATTTGGTGCCCCATGGGTTGATGCCGATGATGTGGCTAGAGAAATTGTCGCCCCAGGAGAGCCTGCACTGCTCGCCATTAACCAACGCTTTGGCGAATCCGTGATCAACCCAGATGGCACACTGAATCGCGCCGCTTTGCGCACGATTGTATTTAATGATCCTACCCAGCGGCTGTGGTTAGAGTCGATCACCCATCCCCAAATTAGGCAGCGAATACTGCAGCATCTAGAGAAACTCAGCGCGAGAGGTGCGCCCTATGTGCTACTGGTATCGCCACTTCTATTTGAGTCCGGTCAGCATGCTCTGGTTAACCAAACTATCGTGGTCGATATTCCACAAGAGCTACAATTAGCGAGAACCCTACAACGTGATGGGGTGAGTGAAAGTCAGGTGCATGCTATTCTCGCGGCCCAACTTCCCCGTGAGCAACGGCTAGCTAAGGCAGATCATGTGATTGATAACAGCGGTGATCACGCCAGCATGATGCAGCAAGTGTCACGCTTTGATGAATTGTATCGCCGCCAGCCTAGCGCCTGAACGCTTGCTACTTATAATGTATTAGGAGTTTTTATGACGCGCCCCGCTAACGATTCCCCTCTTGAGGTTAATTGCCCGCAGTGTGCTACACGCGTGCCCTGGCTACCTGAAAGTCTTTACCGACCCTTCTGCAGTAAGCGCTGTCAGTTATTGGATCTGGGTGCCTGGGCCGAAGAGTCTCATCGTATATCGGGTGAGTCTGCGATGGATGAAGCCGATATAGAGACATTATTAGCTCAAGCAGACCGAGATGCGCCCCTCTCTTAGAGACTACTAATTGACTATGCCAAAGTCCCGGCCAGAACAATCGCCTTCAGCGTACAAGGTGCTGCTTCAACTGGAGCAGCAGTTTGACCACCTGCTTGATACGATTGAGGCTGCAGCCTCACTATACGAGCAGCAGACACCCTCCACATGGGTCTTTGATCAACCAACGCCTGATCGCTACTGGTTACGTGAAGCGCTTTTCGATATGTGGCATCAGCAAGACCAAGACGGCCGGGAAACGCGCAATTACATTGCGATCGTCGCCGCTAACGAAGAACTACTCGAAGCGATAAACAACGTTAATCAGGCAAAAGTCAAATTAAGCGAACGGTTGCAACACATTAAACAGGCACTTCCTGAATCATTCAGTGATGCAAAAAGTCGCTTACCCCAGCGCCACCCCCAGGTAGACGAAGCATTACGCCGCAACGGCCTTGCCAGATTACATCTTAAACAGAGCTGGCGGCAGCTACCTATCGCGCAAGCGCCTGTCTCAAGGGTTCGTTTTGCATGGTATAGCAGCGGGAGATCGATTAAACGGATGTCTGTTCAGGAAGCTGAAAAAAGACTTTTACAGCTCGACACCGACGCACCCCATATTCGTATTCAACTACGCAAATTAGCCGATATACCTAGCAGTGAAATGCTTGCCCAAGTGCAAACACAAGCGCCACTAATGCGGGCAAACCTATTTTTTACTGAACCCCTTACCGATGGACACACAAGGCGAGCTCTTAATGCCGCCATGCCTATCTTTGTTCCTGAAAACAGTCAGCGATTGCCTCACATTAATGTGCCTCCCTTACAGCCCCCCACCACCCGCACTCGTGCGCGCCGCCGTGATGAAAAACTTGAGCAGGATGTCTTTTTGCCCAGCCTAAGGATTTATCGCTATCGATAAGCGGATCGTAGATGCTGGGCATGCATACTATTAATGCTGCGTGCCGGGCACCTTATCCAACTGCCACAACTCATAACTAAGCAGCGTCTCTGCAAGCTCAGCAAGGTCGTAATGCCCCACGCCATATTCAGCTAACAGTGCTTCAAAGCGCTGCTTGAAAAGACGATCCTGTTCCTGCTGCTGCTCTTTCTGCTTAGCCTCGACGTCATCTTTTTCCAACGTTGCAAGCGATCTTACCGGCGGCCCCGTGGGTATATCAAAACCACTATCGGGGTCGTCTAATTGACGTAGAGCCTGCGCAAAGGCGTCATCCAACTCACGAAATTTACGCAGCTTTTCACGTTCATCTAACTGCTTTTCAACTTTTTGATATTTCATCGATGTTTCATTTACACCCTGCTTGAAATGGTCGATATGACTGCCAACGTAGCATTTTTTCACAAATACTGTGCACAAACGCGTAAAACCACCGAGCAAACTTGCCTTCGCCCCCCACTTACCAGCATAAAGACAACACTACTATGCATCTTATGTTGATAAGCACGTTCACGGACAGTGACATAGTCAGCGGCAAATTACTAAATTGTTGCCAAGCAATATTACTACTCAAAGATAGCCTAAACAGAGGTTTAACTCTCACCTGCTAGCTGAGCACTATGTTTGTTCAGCCAGGCTATCAACATTAACCAGCACTGGAAGAGTACTCACAGGCGAGCTAAGCACGCCCTGTACAACTAACGCATAGGAGGCCAGATAATGTTCAACGCGATGACACGAGCTGAGATCTGGCTGCAGGACACGCTTGATAAACCCCTCGGCATTGAAGACCTTGCTAATCACCTAGGATATTCAGCTTCTCAAGTGCGCCGCCAATTTCGTTTAAGCTTTCATATTTCGCCTAGTACTTATCGCGAAAAAAGACGGTTAGAGCGTGCGGCTGTATTGTTGTCTCTGACCCCACTAAATATAGCGCAAATCGCAATACGATGCGGGTATTACAACCACTCTTCTTTTTCACGAGCATTTCAACGTCACTACCAGCTAACGCCACGAAACTTTAGGCTGACGTTTAAAAGCACATTGAATCAGCAGAGTCCGACCCACGATTTCGCTACCAGTATTGAAAAAACCAATGACCGACAGATGATTCTAATGCGCCTTTATAAAGCGCCTGACGATATTCCGGGGCTAGGGAATGCAAACTATCACAACAAGCACCTAGCATGCCTACAAGCGCGGCTACGCTTATCAACGACGGTTGTCGCAATGCCAGACTTACTGACTGATAAAATAAATGCCGTAAACAGCGATATTAGCCATCTAACCCGCTCCGATATTGGTCTTTACGTCGGGCACAAGGACAATGCCCAAAATATTGCCTTACCCGTTCCCTATCGGCGAGTCGATGTTCCCACCCATTACTATGCAAAAACATGCTTTCAAAATCTCGCCCATCTACCAAAAGCACTAAGTGATACAATTTCACATTTGCTACACAGACAGGATAGTTACCATATTAGCGGTCACTCTCCCCAGGTTTTATGGCAAACGGATCACTTAGAACTTCGTATCCCATTATTGGGGTAGTGATTACGGCGTTCATACACGGAGGGCATACTACAATAAAAAGCCGACATTTCTTTTTTAGAAATGCCGGCTTTTATGTTACTTAGTCTTCCATGCGTACCAGCCAGGACTCAACGGCTTCGTCACCATGCTCATCTTTCCAGCTACGCAGGCCCTTATGATTGCCGCCACGAGTTTCAATGACTTCGCCCGTTTTAGGGTTTTTGTAAATTTTAAGACGACGCTTACGACGCGCATTGCCGCTAGCAGTCATCTTAGTAGTACGCTGTTCTGAAGCAGGGTCCAATAAGGCAATAACATCACTTGGGCGCTTGCCAAACTCAGTCATAAGCGCTTCAAGTTTAGCCTTAAATTCCAATTCACTTTTGAGGCGCTGATCACCTTCTAAACGCTGTAGGTCTTCTTGCAGCTGCTTTAGCTGCTGTTCTTTTTGAATATATTCGTTAAGTAATGACATCGGGGTTCCTTTAGTATCGTATCCAACTGAACGGGGCCCAACTGAAAGAGGTTCAACTGGCTTAGGTGCTTACGGGACAAGCTTAGCACCTACAAGTTCAGAATGCTGGGACATTATTCCTGTAAAAAAGCAAACTGACAACAGTCTAGTTGATTTTCACTCAATTACTAATCGTTTTTTTAAACTTAACAGGCATTAAAGCAGCTTGAACCATAACATCTCATAAGCAATAGAGTAATGTAACTGTTTCTCTATTACAAACAAAAGCGCCGCCCATAAGGGCGGCGCTTTTACAAACCAATAACTAATAATTTATTAGTCTTGGCCCATTTGCTGCTTGATCAGATCACCGATAGTGGTCGGGCCACCTGCAGTTTCTGGCTCTTGGTCACGCAGTTTTTTCAGGTTCTGACGCGTATCATCTTGGTCTTTCGCTTTTACCGAAAGACTAATCTGACGGCTCTTGCGATCAACACTTACGATACGAGCTTCAACACTGTCACCTTCTTTCAGTACATTGCGCGCATCTTCTACACGGTCAGCACTAATTTCAGACGCTTTCAGCACAGCAATAACGTCAGTCGCCAATTCAACTTGAGCTTCTTTAGCATCAACTTCAATCACACGACCTGTTACAATGCTGCCCTTGTCATTGACTGACAGGTATTCAGCAACAGGATCGGAATCCATTTGCTTGATACCTAGTGAGATACGCTCACGCTCTGGGTCAATTGACAGGATAACGGCTTCAGCTTCGTCGCCTTTCTTAAAGCTGCGTACGGCTTCTTCGCCAGTATCAGTCCAAGAAATGTCAGACAGGTGAACTAGACCATCAATGCCGCCTTCAAGGCCGATAAAGATACCAAAGTCAGTAATAGACTTGATGGTACCTGAAACACGGTCGCCCTTGTTGTAATCAGTATTGAAGGTTTCCCATGGGTTAGCGGTGCACTGCTTAATGCCCAGAGAAATACGACGACGCTCTTCGTCGATGTCCAATACCATCACATCAACATCATCGCCCACTTGAACGACTTTAGACGGATGAATATTTTTGTTGGTCCAGTCCATTTCAGACACGTGAACCAAACCTTCAACGCCTTCTTCCAGCTCAGCAAAGCAACCGTAGTCAGTCAGGTTAGTGACGACCGCGTGTACTTTCATGCCTTCCGGATAACGCTCTTTAATATTGACCCACGGATCTTCGCCAAGCTGCTTCAGACCCAGTGAAACGCGATTGCGCTCACGGTCAAACTTCAGAACTTTGACGTTGATCTCGTCGCCAACGGCAACGATTTCAGACGGATGCTTAATACGCTTCCACGCCATATCAGTAATGTGCAGTAGGCCGTCAACACCACCCAGATCTACGAACGCGCCGTAGTCTGTCAGGTTCTTAACGATACCTTTAATCTGCTGCCCTTCTTGCAGGGTTGCCAGCAGCGCTTCGCGCTCGGCACTATTCTCTGCTTCCAGAACCGCACGACGTGATACCACAACGTTGTTGCGTTTCGGGTCGAGCTTGATGACTTTAAAGTCTAGCTCTTTGTTTTCCAGGTGCGCAGTGTCGCGAACTGGACGAACGTCAACCAACGAGCCCGGCAAGAATGCACGGATAGAGTCAACTTCGACTGTGAAGCCGCCTTTCACTTTACCGTTGATAACACCCTTGATGATTTCGTCTTTCTCGAAGGCTGCTTCCAGAATCTTCCAAGCTTCTGCACGCTTGGCTTTTTCACGGGACAGACGAGTCTCACCGAAGCCATCTTCAACGGCTTCCAGTGCAACATGAACGTCGTCACCGATAGCGATGTTTAGATTACCGTGTTCATCGCGGAATTGTGACGCCGGGATCTGACCTTCAGATTTCAGACCAGCGTTGACAGTAACCCAGTCACCGTCAATGTCGACAACCTGAGCGGCGACAATCGCGCCTGGCTCCATGTTGATGTCGTTAAGAGACTGTTCAAACAGCTCAGCAAAGCTTTCGCTCATGGTGTTCCTACGTAATTACGTTGTTGAGGCATAAATGCCTTCTCCGCACCACCAGCAAGTGCGGGCCTAATGTCACTCAGCCTTCGGGGGTGTTAACGCTGGTTAGACCTGACCGGGCTCACCGATGTGAGTTTAGTGCCCTGCCACGTCATGACACCTATCCAAAAGCGCCGCAAGGGAGAATCACACGCCGCTTACCAGCCCTCTTTGGGCGAGCAGTTCGGTCAGCCGATCAACCACTTCCGGTATGCTCAGGCGCGTGGTATCAAGCGTAATGGCATCATCTGCCGGCTTGAGAGGTGCCACGCTGCGCTGCGTATCACGTGCATCGCGTGCCTGAATCTCCTTCAAAAGACTCGAAAGACTAGCATTCACCCCGGCTTCCTGCAACTGAAGATAGCGCCGACGTGCACGTTCACCAGCACTCGCCGTCAAAAAAATCTTTAGTGGGGCCGCGGGAAAGACCACGGTTCCCATGTCACGACCATCAGCGACAAGGCCTGGTGCCTGACAAAAATCGCGCTGGCGCTGTAGCAGTGCTTGGCGTACCGCAGGCAGCGCCGCTACTTGTGAGGCACGCTCGCCAGCCTGCTCGGTACGAATCAACTGGCCAACGTCTTCTCCTTCTAGCAGCGTACGCGGCTGGCCATCTTCAACTGGAAAGGCGACATCCAACTGCTCCGCTAAGCGGGCAAGCCCAACCTCATCGTCAACGGCTACGTTATGCTTTACCGCTGCCTGAGCGGTTAGCCGATAAAGTGCACCGCTATCCAGCAAATGCCAGCCCAACCGCTCAGCGACCAAACCACTGATGGTCCCTTTACCGGCACCGCCCGGGCCGTCAATGGTTAGAACGGGAACAGTAAGAGCGTGATCATTCATGCGCGCCCTCCACACTAACGCTCATGCCAATTCGGGTGGCCAACTCGACGAAATCTGGGAAAGAAGTTGCAACGTTGGCACAATCTTCAATCACAATCTCTGCGCTTGCGCGCAATGAAGAAATCGCAAAGGCCATGGCAATACGGTGATCCCCCAGGCTATCGATACGTCCGCCACCATAACTTGCCACCTGAGCATTGCCATTGCCGACAATATCAATGCCGTCTTCAACGACGGTGTGTTGAACGCCTAAAATCGCCAAACCATCAGCCATCGCCTGAATACGATCGGACTCCTTGACGCGCAGCTCTTCAGCGCCTCTCAAGCGGGTAACGCCTTCTGCATTAGCCGCGGCAATAAACAGCGCGGGAAATTCATCAATCGCGAGCGGCACTTGCGCTTCGGGAATATCAATACCCTTCAGCGGCGCGTAGCGAATACGAATATCGGCCACCGGCTCGCCGCCCACTTCGCGTTCGTTCTCAAGCGTTAAATCCGTACCCATCAGGGTAAGAATATTAATCACCCCAATTCGGGTTGGATTAATGCCGACATGCTCAAGGGTAATATCTGCCCCCGGGGTAATCGCCGCAGCCACTAAGAAAAACGTTGCTGAGGAAATATCGGAAGGAACATCAATTGACCCGGCCGTTAGCTTTCCACCACCCTGCAGCCAGCAGGTATCACCTTCACGGGAAACCGCATAGCCGAAGCCATTGAGCATCCGCTCAGTATGGTCACGCGTCGGCGCGGGTTCCCGCACGCGGGTTTCGCCCTGGGCGTAAAGACCAGCTAACAACAGGCAAGATTTAACCTGGGCACTGGCCATGGGCATATCGTAATCAATACCTTTGAGGGCAGCACCGCCGTGAATCTTCAGCGGTGGGCGTCCGCCCTCAGCTGTATCGATCGCTGCCCCCATTAGGCGCAGCGGCTCAGCCACACGACCCATGGGCCGCTTGGTCAGCGACTCATCGCCAGTTAGCTCGCTGTCAAACGCCTGACCAGCAAGCAGCCCGGAAAACAGCCGCATGGCGGTACCGGAGTTACCCACATAAAGCGGGCCAGCGGGCGCTTTTAAGCCATGCATGCCGACACCATGGATGGTCACTCGGCCCTGATGCGGCCCTTCAATCGCCACGCCCATTTCACGAAACGCCTGCAGGGTGGCCAGGCTATCTTCACCCTCTAGAAAGCCTTTAACCTCAGTAACACCCTCTGCCAACGCGCCCAGCATAATAGAGCGGTGCGACATGGATTTATCGCCAGGTACGCGCAAACGCCCCTGCGCCTGACCGCCTGGCTGCACACGGTAGGTGACCTTACCTTGTGGTTGCATATGATATTCCGCCTGATAACTGGTTTTGTTCAATAAAGAGTCGAAATAGTGCCGGGCATGGCTCGCCCGATCAAAGGTCGCAATCAGCGCATCGCTGTCACCGGTTTCTACCGCATGACGCAGACGCTCAAGCCCCGCCTCAAAATCATCCAAAGATGCTAAGACCGCTTGCTTATTGGCGATAAAAATATCTCGCCACATAACAGGGTCGCTGCCTGCAATACGGGTAAAATCGCGAAAGCCGCCTGCTGCATAGCGAAAAATATCTAACCGTTCATCCTGACGGGCAAGCGTATCCACCAATGAAAAAGCGAGTAGGTGCGGTAAATGGCTGGTACGCGCCAAGACTTGATCATGCCGCTCGACGTCCATTTCCAGCACATCGGCACCGCAGGCCTGCCACAAACGACGCACTCGCTCTAGCGCATCGCGATCAACATTAGCTTCAGGTGTCAGGATGACTTTATGGTCAACATAAAGCTGTGGATTCGCTGCTGCCACACCGCTTTTTTCTGAACCGGCAATGGGGTGGCCCAGCACCATATTGGTGGGCACTTGGCCAAACACACGCTGGGCACAGGCCCGAATGGTCGCTTTAGTGCTACCAACATCGGTAATCACGACGTCTGCAGATGCGCTTGGCAGTGCTTCGGCCAAGCTCGCCATGACGCTCTCCATCGCAAGCACCGGCACCGCCAGCACCACCATCGTCGCCCTACTTACCTGTTCAGCAAGATGGGTGCCGCCTGAATCGATCAACCCCATCTCAATGCCACGATTGATTTCATCGGCATTGGGATCACAGGCGACAATGTCACCTCGAAAGCCCGACACACGCAGCGCCGCTGCGAGTGAACCGCCAATTAAGCCCAACCCGACAATCACAAGGCGCGACTCATGGCATACGGATTTGTTAACGCTTTCTGCCACCATTAACGTCACAGCACGCCTATGGGGTAGGAACCCAGCACACGCAAGTCCGCTGCCCGTAGCCGCACCTCTTCAAGTACTGCTGCAACCTGCGGCTCGTCGCGATGGCCTTTAAAATCAATAAAGAAAACGTAATTCCACACCCCGGTACGCGAAGGCCGCGTTTCAAGGCGCGTTAAATCGATCTGGTGACGATGAAAGGGTTCAAGCAGCGCGTGCAGGGTACCCGGCTGGTTACGCATGGCGACCACGATAGAAGTTTTATCCTCTCCTGCCATGGGTACATCCTGGTTACCAATAATCAAAAACCGCGTGGAGTTATCCGGACGGTCTTCAATTTTTTCAGCGATATGCTCAAGGCCATAAAGCTTAGCCGCCATATCGCCAGCAATGGCCGCGCTGTGCCATTCCGTTTTTACTAACTTGGCAGCTTCAGCATTGGAGGAAACCGGCACACGCTCAGCATGAGGATAGTGCGCATCAAGCCACTTGCGACACTGGCCAAAGGATTGCGGGTGTGAATAGATACGCGAGACTTTATCGCGGCGGGTCGTTTCGCTGACTAGCAGATGATGGTGAATTCGCAGCACCACCTCGCCACAAATTTTTATGGAAGAGTCCATAAACGTATCAAGGGTATGGTTGACCACCCCTTCGGTGGAGTTCTCCACCGGCACGACGCCATAATGCACCGCGCCCGCCTCTACCTCACGAAACACCTCATCAATAGCGGCCATCGGCAGGCTTACGGCGCTTTCGCCAAAATGCTTGAGCGCTGCCTGCTGAGTAAAGGTGCCTTCAGGGCCTAAATAGGCCACCTTGATCGGCTGCTCTAATGCCAAACACGCCGACATGATTTCACGAAACAGGCGCGCCATCTCTTCTGAATCAAGTGGGCCTTTATTCAGCGCCATGATGCGTCGCAGCACCTGCGCTTCGCGCTCAGGGCGATAGAACACCGCATCTTTATCTTCAGCAAGCTTTACGTGCGCTACTTGCTGAGCACAGTTGGCACGCTCGCTGATCAGATTCAGAATATCGCTATCGAGCTGATCGATTCGCTGGCGCAGCTCATCCAGATTGATCGACGTGTCGGACATGGTGGTTAGCCTCTTGTTTGTTCAAAATCCGCCATAAACGCGATAAGCGCATCTACCGCAGACTCAGGCACCGCGTTATAAAGGCTGGCACGCATACCGCCCACGCTGCGGTGGCCTTTTAAATTAAGCAGCCCCGCCGCATCGGCCTGTTGTAAGAATGCTTTATCCAGTGCCGCATCGGCTAAAACAAAAGGTACGTTCATCCGCGAACGATTTTGCTTAGCAATCGGATTGCTATAAAAGTCGCTCGCATCAATCGCTGCATAAAGCTTATCGGCTTTGCGCTGATTAATGGCGTCCATCGAGGCTAGGCCACCAATGTCATCTTTCAGCCACTGAAACACCAATCCCGCCAAATACCAGGCATAGGTGGGCGGCGTATTCACCATCGAACCTGCTTCGGCCAGCATTTTGTAATCAAACAGCGAAGGAATGTTGGCTTGGGCTTTGCCTAGCAAATCGTCACGAACGACGGCCAGCGTTAAACCAGCGGGGCCAATATTTTTCTGCGCCCCCGCGTAGATCACGCCGAAATCGCTAACGTCGATCGGTCCAGAAAGGATATTTGATGACATATCACAGACCAACGGCACGCTAGCACCATCGGCACGCTGCACACGGGGCGTATAGTCAAACTCCAGGCCACCAATCGTTTCGTTAGAGGTGTAGTGCAGGTAGGCCGCGTCATCGCTAACCTGAACGGTATCCAGTGCAGGCACTGCCATATGGCCATTAGGCTCGCTGCTCGCGGCCACATGACAACTAAAACCAAGATGCTTGGCTTCGCTGAGTGCTTTCTTGCCCCAAATTCCGGTCTGGATAAAGTTGGCGCTACCGCCTTGCCCCAACAGATTCATCGGCAGCATGGCAAACTGCATGCTGGCGCCGCCCTGCAAAAACAGCACCTTATAGTTACTCGGTACGCCTAGCAGCTGGCGGAAATCGGCTTCTGCACGCTCGGCGATAGCGATAAATTCGTCGCTACGATGGCTCATTTCCATGACGGAAAGACCGCGGCCCTGGTAGTCCAGCAACTCTTCCCGCGCCCGCTCAAGTACGGCTACTGGCAGGGCCGCAGGCCCTGCGCAGAAATTATAGTGACGTGTCATCAGTCCCCGCTTCCTGTGCACCATCGGAAGATTCGCTCGCCTGGGCGTTTTCCAGTCCCTCTTCAAGGCTGCCTTCAGCCCCCTCTTCAGGACCTGTTGGATCGACTTCAGCGGGCTCATCAACACGAACCGTTTTGACTAATTTTTCTTCTTTGCCAAGGCGAATTAGCATCACGCCCTGAGTGTTACGTGAAGTAGTCGACACTTCTTCAACACGGGTACGCACGAGCGTTCCGCGGTCGGTGATCAGCATCATTTCATCGCTGTCATAGACCTGCATCGCCGCCACCAGGGAGCCGTTACGCTCGCTGGTCTGCATGGCGATAACGCCCTGGCCGCCGCGGCCACGCAGCGGGAACTCTTCCAGACGCGTCCGCTTGCCGTAGCCATTTTCACTGGCGGTCATAATATAAATCTGACCATCGACGGTTTCGACGACAGCACTCTCTTGGCCACTATCCTGCGTCTCACCTTCGGCATCCGCTTCAGCATCAATCTGCTGACTCTTGGGAATAATCAGGCTGATCACTTCTGCATCATCCGCTAAGCGCATACCACGCACGCCGCGTGCAGTACGACCCATAGCGCGGGCTTTGCCCTCTTCAAAACGAATCGCCTTACCGTTAGATGACAGCAACATGGCATGATCATTACCGGTAGTAATGGCAGCGCCAACTAAGCGGTCGCCCTCTTCCAGGTCAATAGCGATAAGACCCACGCTACGCGGGCGCGAGAACTGCTCAAGACTGGTTCGCTTCACAGTGCCTTTAGCGGTCGCGAAGAAGATATAATGCTCAGGATCGTAATCACGTACCGGCAGAATAGCGTTAACTGCCTCTCCCTCTTCAAGCGGCAGCATGTTGACCAACGGCTTACCACGCGAGCCACGGCTGGCATTGGGCATTTCATACACTTTCAGCCAGTACACTTTGCCGCGATTGGAGAACAGCAGCACGGTATCGTGAGTAGAGGCCACCAGCAGGTGTTCAATCACATCTTCATCTTTCATGGCCGTTGCGGATTTACCGCGACCACCCCGACGCTGAGCTTGATAATCCGATAACGGCTGCGTCTTGGCATAGCCAGAACGCGACACCGTCACCACCATATCTTCTTCAGTGATCAAATCTTCAATCGAAAGGTCAAGGTGGCTAGCCTGGATTTCAGTACGGCGGTCATCACCAAACTGATCACGCACAGCGTGCAGCTCTTCCCGGATCACTTCCATCAACCGATCAGGAGACGCCAGAATTTCAGTAAGCTCGGCAATTTTCTCAAGAATCGTCAGGTATTCATCGAGCAGCTTCTCGGTCTCAAGCCCCGTTAAGCGGTGTAGACGTAGCTCTAGAATCGCCTGCGCTTGGGCAGGAGAAAGACGATAAGAAGTAGCCGCGGTGTTTAAACCAAAGCCTTCTTCTAGGCCTTCCGGCTTGCAAGACGTAGCACCCGCCCGCTCCAACATGGCGGTAACCTGGCCTGGCTGCCAGGTTTTGGCGAGCAGTTTTTCACGCGCTTCGGCCGCGTTGGGCGAGGCTTTAATCAGCTCAATCACTTCGTCAATATTCGAGATAGCGACCGCTAAACCTTCCAACAGATGCCCACGTTCACGAGCTTTTTTCAGCTCAAAAAGCGTACGCCGGGTAACCACTTCACGCCGGTGGCGAATAAAGGCTTCCAGCATCTCTTTAAGATTAAGCGTACGCGGCTGACCATTTTCCAGCGCCACCATGTTAATCCCGAACACATTTTGCAGCTGCGTTTGGGCAAACAGGTTATTGACCACTACCTCGCCGGATTCACCGCGTTTAACTTCAATTACCACGCGCAGGCCGTCTTTATCCGACTCATCGCGCAACTCGGCGATGCCTTCGATCTTCTTCTCTTTCACCAGCTCGGCAATTTTCTCAATTAGCCGCGCTTTGTTCACCTGGTACGGCAGCTCACTAATAATAATGTGATCGCGGCCAGTCTTATCATGGTGCTCAATGGTGTGGCAGGCGCGCACATAAATGCGCCCACGGCCAGTACGATACGCCGACAAAATACCCGCGCGACCATTGATAATCGCCCCGGTGGGGAAATCAGGCCCGGGGATATATTCCATCAAGTCATCCACCGTTAGCGTGTAGTCGTCAATTAAGGCTAAACAGCCGTCAATCACTTCACGCATATTGTGCGGTGGAATATTGGTTGCCATACCGACCGCAATACCCGATGAGCCGTTGATCAGCAAATTAGGCGTTTTAGTAGGTAAGACAGCCGGGATACGTTCGGTACCGTCGTAGTTATCAACCCAATCGACGGTATCTTTTTCCAGGTCAGCAAGCAGTTCGTGAGCAAGGCGCGACATACGCACCTCGGTGTAACGCATGGCAGCTGCGTTATCCCCATCAATAGAACCGAAGTTACCCTGGCCGTCGACCAGCACATGGCGCATCGAAAAGTGCTGCGCCATACGTACGATGGTGTCGTATACCGCGCTATCACCGTGCGGATGATATTTACCGATGACATCACCGACGACACGCGCCGACTTCTTGTACGGTTTATTCCAATCATTACCCAGTTCATGCATGGCAAACAGCACACGCCGGTGAACCGGTTTAAGGCCATCCCGCACATCTGGAAGCGCGCGGCCGATAATGACGCTCATCGCATAGTCGAGATACGACTGTTTGAGCTCGTCTTCAATATTGACGGGCAAGATTTCTCTGGCGATGTCACCCATGAAAGTCAGATCCTTTGCACTGCATTGGCACTGCGAGAGTTGAAAGCGCTTAAAAACACCGCCCTAAAATACACTAGAGCGGCGCGCAAATACTTCGCCATCATACCACCGCAAAAGCGGCAAGGGCAGCCAGGGAGCTCACCAAAGCCTTTTAGGGTATAAATGCTTCTTTCGGCAACGTTAGTGCATGCAGCGTCTCACGCACGTCTCCTTCTATTGCAGCGGCTTTATTTGCTCGCATATCAAGCAGCACAAAGGTCAAATCTGCCTGGGCAATTAAAATACCGTCTTTACGCACAATGCGGTGATGGCAAAGCCCACTGCGATCTCCGACGTCAACAATTCCCGTCATAATCTCTAAATCATCGCCGTGACGCGCAGCCGCTAGATAGTCAATGTTTAAATTGACGACGACAAACGCACGCCCAGCCTGCTGGAGTTCCTTAATCATTTGCGGGTGCTGATCAAAAAAATCCCAGCGCCCTTCTTCCATAAACTCTAAATAGCGAGCGTTATTCACATGCCCATAACCATCTAGATGAAAACCGCGAACACGTAATTGAACCCGCGATAGCGATACCGTCATAACTCCACCTCCTATCCAATTAGCAACAGCTCAATCAAACATAAGTTTGAAACACGTGCAACAATGTTGATTGGCGTAAGCATGCTGGTAGGAATGCCCCGCTTTCGCCATAATGTGCCACCTTTTGAACAGGATTGGCCTCATGTGGTTTAAGCACTTGCATTTATATCGCCTGCACGACGCGCCCGAACTATCCAGCGATGCGCTCGCTAGCGCTTTACAAGAGCATTCCGCAAAACCACTCGGCAATGCCGATGCGCGGCGCCTCGGCTGGACAGCGCCCGCAGGACGTCTAGGCGCGGGCCAACTCGTTCACGAAATTCAGTCACATCGCCTGCTCTCCGCGCTACGTCAGGAGCGCTTATTACCCGCCTCTGTCGTAAAAGAGGAGGTCGACGAGATGGTTGCCGACATTGAGGCCAGTGAAGGCCGTAAAGTGACCCGCAAAGAGAAGACCGCATTTAAAGAGCAGGTTACCGAGAATTTAATGCCCCGCGCCTTCGTTCGTAGCCAGAAAATTGACCTGTGGTGGGACACCCGCGGACAGTTGATCGGCATTAATGCCAGTTCGCGTACACGCGCTGAAGATATTCTGGATTTATTGCGTGAAACGCTGGGCAGTTTAAAAGTCACGCCGCTGAGCTCACAAACGCTGCCGATCCGCGCCATGACGACTTGGCTGGGCGATGTGACAAGCCGCCCTGCGGATTTACAGCTTGGCGATCAAGTGGAACTCAAAGCCAAAGGCGATGACGGCGTGCTACGGGCACGGCAGGTCGACTTAGATAGCGATGAGATTCAGCAACTGCTTGAAAGCGGCCGCCAAGCCAGCAAGCTCGCTATCAGCCTAGAAGGCCGTTTAAGCTTTGTACTGCATGATGACTTGGCGCTGAAGTCGTTACGCTTTGGCGATGCCTTAATTGAAGAGGCTGACCATGCTGACGATGGGGATGATGCCCTTGCCCGCCTGGAGACTGACTTTATTTTAATGGCACAAGCGCTATCTACGGATGTTCCTCGCTTGTTAGAGTGGCTAGGCGGCGAGACGCAGCGGGAACCTGCAGCTCAATAAAAGCTCTATTGCCTTTATTTTGCACTTCGCCTCGATGCTATTAATCGATACTTATTTTTTTATCCAACGGTTCGCATGACTCATCACAACAACGCTCTCAACGCTTCTACCGAGACAGACCCGTGGGCCGAGATTCGGCCCTTTATGGATCATGAAGTGGCCGATGTACTGGCTAGGCTTTCACGGGACAACGAGCTGCTGGATGCGCTCACACGCTTTCGACTTCCGCGCTTAGCGCGTTGGGCGCCTTCATTGGCACGTGCTTTTGCCAGCCGCGCTATACGCCGTGAAGTTAAAGATGTGTCGACGGTTTACGAATTTCAAATGCGCATTGCTCATTATATGGAGCGCATGATTCGTACCACTACAGATGCGTTTGAAGTCACTGGGCTAGACAAGCTAGAACCCCAGGGCGCCTACCTATTTATTGGCAATCATCGCGACATTTCCTTGGATCCAGCGTTTGTTAACTATGCCCTGTACCAGGCAGGGCGCGATACGGTGCGCATTGCTATTGGCGACAACCTGCTCAAAAAACCTTACGTCACCGATCTAATGCGGCTCAATAAAAGCTTTATTGTGCCGCGCAGTGCGCGGGGTAAGCGCGCGATGCTCGCCGCCTACCATCAGCTTTCCGCCTATATTCGCCATACGATTACCGAAGATCGGCACTCGATTTGGATGGCCCAGCGCGAAGGACGCGCCAAAAACGGCATCGACCATACCGAGCCCGCCATCATCAAGATGTTAACCATGGCAAGGCGTGCCTCTGAGCGAGACATGGTGTTTGGCGAGGCCATTGAAGAGCTAAAACTGGTGCCCGTATCAATTAGCTATGAATATGACCCCTGCGATGTGCAAAAAGCCCAAGAGCTGCACGATATCGACACGCTAGGTAGCTACGCTAAAAGCGAGTTTGAAGATATTCGCTCTATAGTGGCGGGCATTACCGGCTCGAAAGGACGGGTGCGGCTACACTTTGGTAGCCCGGTAGGCGCCGACATGGAAACACCCGATGAAGTGGCGGCTGAGATTGATCGCCAGGTAATTGGCGGCTACCGCCTGTTTCCAAGCCACTATTTAGCGCTGGAAGCATTGGGTGAGGCGCCGGAACTGGTGGCTCGTAAAACAATCACTCGACAAGATAGGGAGCGCTTCAAAGCCCGCCTTGCCGATGTACCTGAAGCGTTGCGGCCTTATTGGCTTGCTCAGTATGCAAACCCCGTTAAGCACAAAGCCGGTCGCCTAACGCTCTAAATCAGTGCTTTAATCTGACGTTTTACGCGCTCATTTTAATATCAGGCAACTCATGCCCGTTGGCGGAAAAAATGCTATGGTCAAAGCATTAATTGGTCCTGTTTGACATCGACGTCAATCGCGACCCTGAGGAGACTCCCATGTCCGGTTCAGAAATCCAGAAAACACGTGTTATTAACGAACTGCGTGGTTTTATACGCAAGCTATTGCAAGACCCAAAAATCCTCGAGCAATCCCTTACGATTGCCAGGCAGCAGCTAACCGAAGGTAATAGCCCAGCAGCCATGGCGCGGATTGCTAACGAAATATCCGACACCACGAGTGTGCATATTCCTGAAGATCCTGCGGAGCACTCTGAGGCTGATAAACTCTTTTTAGAGCTGCTACGCGAAGTGGTCCAAGAAGAGCAAGCGCTGTATTAATAGCTATCGAAAGCAGCGTCACCGGCGAAGCGTCTAGTCACTTCGCCGCTTTTTTTGTCATCGCCTTATCGGCACCCTTATTCAATCGGAATTAACCTTCACCATGTCTACTACTGCCACGCGCAACATTTTGGTGACTAGCGCGCTCCCCTACGCCAACGGAGCCATTCACCTCGGTCACTTGCTTGAGTATATCCAGACTGATATCTGGGTGCGTTTTCAGAAAAGCCGTGGCCAACAGTGCTACTACGTCTGTGCCGATGACGCCCATGGCACCGCTATTATGCTGCGTGCTGAGCAGGAAGGAATTACCCCGGAAGCGCTGATTGAGCGAGTTTCCAACGACCACCAAACAGATTTTGCCCGTTTTGGCGTCGGATTCGATAATTACCACTCGACTCACTCCACGGAAAATCGCCATTTCAGCGAGATGATCTATAAGCGCCTGCGTGACAAAGGCCATATTGCCACCCGCGATATTGAGCAGATGTTTGATCCGCAGAAAGGTCTGTTTCTGGCGGATCGCTTTATTAAAGGCACTTGCCCCAAATGTGGCGCCGATGATCAGTACGGCGACAACTGCGAGAAATGTGGCGCTACCTACACTCCCGCCGACTTGATCAATCCAGTGTCGGCTATTTCAGGTGCCACGCCCGAAGTACGCACTTCTACCCACTACTTCTTTAAGCTTCCTGATTTTGCTGACTTCTTACAGCGCTGGATTGACGACGGCCATGTTCAGCCGCAAATCCGTAATAAGCTGATGGAGTGGTTTGAGTCTGGCTTTAACGAGTGGGACATTTCCCGCGACGCGCCCTACTTTGGCTTTGAAATCCCCGACGCGCCCGGCAAATACTTCTATGTTTGGCTGGACGCGCCGATCGGCTATTTGGCCAGCTTCAAGAGCCTATGCGATCGTGAAGGCATTGATTTCGACAGCTACTGGAAGAAAGGCTCTAACGCCGAGGTATATCACTTTATTGGCAAGGACATTGTCTACTTCCACGCATTGTTCTGGCCCGCCATGCTGCACGGTGCTGATCTGCGCACGCCCACCGCAGTTAACTGTCACGGCTTCCTGACAGTAGACGGCGCTAAGATGTCAAAATCCCGCGGTACCTTTATCAAAGCGGCCACCTACGCCGATTATCTTAACCCAGAGTACTTGCGCTACTACTTTGCCGCCAAGCTGACTTCCAAGGTCGATGATCTGGATTTGAATCTGGAAGATTTTGCAGCGCGTGTAAACTCAGACCTGGTTGGCAAAGTGGTTAATATTGCCAGCCGCTGCGCCGGTTTTGTGAAAAAACTCGGCGGTGGGAATCTCTCGGCACACTGCGCCGAACCGCAGATGGTGGCGCGTTTTATTGCCACCGGTGATGATATTGCCGAAGACTTTGAAGTACGTGAATTTAGCCGGGCAATGCGTAAAATTATGGAGCTGGCGGACGAAGCCAACACTTACATTGCCGATAAAGAGCCCTGGGCACTGGCCAAGCAGGATGGACGGGATAACGAAGTATTAGAGATATGTTCCGTCGGTATTAATCTCTTCCGCCAGCTAATGGTGTATCTAGCGCCCGTAGTGCCGGCCATGGCTGAAGAAGCACGTCAGTTTCTTAACGTTGAGTCACTTGACTGGCACACTCGTCAAACGGTATTGACCAATCACCCAATCAAAAAATTCAAGCCGCTGATGACGCGCGTCGAGCGTGATAAAATTGACGCGATGATTGAAGCGTCGAAGGAAGATTTAGTGGAAGAGCAAAAACTCAAAGAGGCGCCTAAAGGCCCGCTGGCAGAAGAGCCCATTGCTGAGGAGATCGACTTTGCCGCCTTTGCCAAGGTCGACCTACGCATTGCGCGCATAGTCAAAGCCCAGTATGTCGAAGGTGCCGATAAACTCTTACAGCTAACCCTCGACTTAGGCGGCGAAATGCGCAATGTGTTTTCCGGCATTCGTTCCGCCTACGCGCCGGAAGCATTGGAAGGTCGCTTGACGGTGATGGTCGCCAACTTGGCGCCACGCAAAATGCGTTTTGGCATGTCGGAAGGCATGGTGCTAGCCTCAGCAAATGAAGAAGGCATTTATCTGCTCTCCCCTGATGCGGGCGCCGAACCGGGCCAACGCGTTACATAATCAAGTGAAACGCTGCAAGCTGAGGGCAGTGGCGGAAGCCCTGCCCTTTTTCGTTGTTGCTCACTGTCTGCCAGCACAGTAACGGTGTAAACCAACACATAAGGTAACCGCTCATCAAGCTTTCACTCCCCCCTCTAGCCAACGGGCTTATTTCTTCGCACAATACACCGCCATGAGTGAATTATTTATCATTTTGATCAGCACTGCATTGGTCAACAATTTTGTGCTGGTTCAGTTTTTGGGCCTGTGCCCGTTTATGGGTGTCTCCAATAAACTGGAATCGGCCATGGGCATGTCCCTGGCCACCACCTTTGTGCTGACGTTGGCATCGGCGGCTAGTTTCGTGGTTTATCATGGTCTGCTGGTGCCACTAGATATTACTTATCTGCGCACTATTAGCTTTATTGTTGTGATTGCTGCCGTCGTGCAGTTTACCGAAATCATGGTACGTCAGTTGAGTCCGCTGCTACACCAAGTGTTAGGCATTTTCCTGCCGTTAATCACCACCAACTGTGCGGTGCTGGGGGTTGCGCTGCTATCACTGAACCGTGAGCTCAGCTTTTTTCATACCACTCTATATGGGTTGGGGGCAGCACTTGGGTTCTCGCTGATATTGGTACTATTTGCCGCCATGCGTGAGCGCTTGGCAGGGGCGGATATTCCTAAGCCATTCCAGGGCGCTGCGATTGCCATGGTCACCGCTAGCCTTATGTCGCTGGCGTTCCTCGGGTTTTCAGGGTTGGTACAGGGATGAAGGCCGCAGACAATGAGTGACACGTTCAGTGCTATTAATATCATTAGCGCAGTGGCGGTATTAACCGGCTTAGGTGTCGGCTTTGGTGCCCTGCTGGGCGTGGTCAGCGAACGTTTCAAGCGTGAAGATAACCCGCTGGTTGAGCAAATTGATGCGCTACTGCCGCAAACTCAGTGCGGCCAGTGCGGCTACCCAGGCTGCCGCCCTTACGCCGAAGCCATCAATCAGGGCGATGCGCTGAATAAATGCCCACCCGGCGGCGAAGCGACGATTCACGCCCTAGCCAATCTTCTCGGCCGTGAAGCTGAACCTCTTGATGGTGAAGCTCAGAGCGAAGCCAAAGTAGCGTTTATTCGCGAAGCAGAGTGTATTGGCTGCACGAAATGCATTCAGGCCTGCCCGGTCGATGCAATTATTGGGGCCGCCAAGCTAATGCATACCGTTATTGAAGACGAGTGTACCGGCTGCGATCTCTGCCTTGATCCCTGCCCGGTTGACTGTATTGATATGCTGCCTCGCTCAACACCGCTAACCCAGTGGCAACCGGCCATCATGCCTTCACCCCGTGTGATTGTCAGCGACCGTATTAGTGCATCAGGGGGTGTTCATGTCGAGCGCTTATGATTTCCCCGGTGGCATTCACCCACCGCAGCGCAAACAGCGCTCCAATCAAGCAGCGCTGATTGAAGCGCCACTGCCCAAACGAGTAGTTCTTCCGCTTCAGCAGCACAGCGGCCAGCCCGCAACCCCCTGCGTTGTGTTGGGCGACGTGGTAAAAGTAGGCAGTGTGGTAGCTAAACGTGAGGGCATGATCTCAAGTGACTTACACGCCACTATTAGCGGTATGGTAGGCGAGATTAGCGCCACACACATTACCATCGAAGGTGATGGGCAAGACGAGTGGCAGCGGCTGCCTCACCTTGATTGGCAAAGCGCTGCCCACGAAGCACTACTCACACGCCTAAGTGAGAGCGGCATTGTTGGGCTGGGTGGTGCAGGCTTCCCTTCGCATATTAAAGCGCGGGTGGTCGAGCGCCATACTATTCACACACTGGTCATCAACGCCGCCGAGTGCGAGCCCTATATCACAGCGGATGATCTTACCCTGC
Source organism: Halomonas sp. NPDC076908 (assembly GCF_050269715.1). Taxonomy (NCBI): domain Bacteria; kingdom Pseudomonadati; phylum Pseudomonadota; class Gammaproteobacteria; order Oceanospirillales; family Halomonadaceae; genus Halomonas; species Halomonas sp. NPDC076908. Next base: position 142,923 of record NZ_JBNNIW010000003.1, read on the forward strand.
GCCACTACCCTGCTGAGGTGCTCGAAGGCGCGCAGATCATCGCCAAACTGTGCGGCGCGCCGCATATCATTATTGGCATTGAAGATAATAAACCCGAGGCCATTGAAGCGCTACAACGTGAGCTGCAACTCGATCTAACGAATAGCCACCAACCCGTGCCTGTTGAGCTAGCCGTCATTGCCACCCGCTACCCCAGCGGTGGCGAGCGTCAACTGATTAAAAAACTGTTAGACCTTGATGTGCCCAGTGGTGGGCTACCCGCGGATGTAGGGGTGCTATGCCATAACCCTGGCACCCTGCTGGCAATATTGCAGGCGGTACGCGATGGTCAGCCGCTGATTTCCCGGATTGTCACCTTGACTGGCGATGCGATTACTCAGCCCGGCAATCGCTGGGTGCGGTTGGGCACCTCTGTAAAAGAGCTGCTGGAACAAGCGGGGCTGAACCCGTCAGGGCTAGATCAGGTTATTCAGGGCGGCCCAATGATGGGCACACCGCTGCTAACGCTAGACACACCGGTGACCAAACTCACCAATTGTTTAATTGCCGCCACTATTGATGAACTCCCCCCATCTCCAGTGGAATCGCCCTGCATTCGCTGTGGCGAGTGCGAAAGCGTTTGCCCAGTAGCGCTGCTGCCGCAACAGCTGCACTGGTACGCCCGCGCCGAAGACGATGCCAAACTGGCGCGCTACCACCTGTTTGACTGCATCGAGTGCGGCGCCTGCAGCTACGTCTGCCCCAGCCATATTCCACTGGTAGTAGATTACCGCGAAGCAAAAAGCCGGATACGCTTGCAACGCATTGAGACAGCGAAGGCAGAGTACGCTAAACACCGCTTTGAGTTCCGTCAAGCACGGCTTGCTCGGGAAGAGGCTGAAAAACAGGCACGCCGTGAAGCACGCCAAGCGCAACAGCGCCGCACGCCCACCAGTGCCGCGGCCAGCAGCGATACTGCCGATTTACGCGGACTGCGGATTGCCCATGCGGCTGCCAAAGCATCGGTCAAAAAGGCGGAAAAGACCCTGGCGCGGGTGGCCCAGGAAGACCCCAAACAGCCCTTAGATGATTTAGAAATGCAGCTTGCCACCGCCCAGGAGAATTTACGGGCGGCAGAGTTGCAGCTTGCCCAAGCGCGCAATCAGCAGCCCAGTAAGGAATCACCATGAGCATGATGCACGCCTCTCAGGTGAACGACGGCAACTCCGCAGCGATACCTGCCACGGCGAGCTTAATGCGCTGGGTAATCGTTGCGACGCTACCCGGCATCGCCACCATGAGCTATTTTTTTGGCCTTGGGGTGATCAGCAATGTCTTACTTGCCGCAACCTTCGGGGTCGCCCTTGAAGCAGCGTTACTACATCTACGCAAGCGCCCCATCCAGGTAACCCTGAATGATTCAAGCGCCCTGCTTACCGGGATTTTATTGGGTGTATCGCTGCCCCCCGCCAGCCCTTGGTGGCTAATCTTTGTCGGGATGGTCGCAGCGATAGTGGTTGCCAAACAGCTATACGGCGGTTTGGGCCATAACCCCTTCAACCCTGCCATGGTGGGTTATGCGCTGCTGTTGGTTTCCTTCCCTACCTACATGACACTATGGGCGCCACCCCAGGCGCTAATGCCGAGCGGCTTCTGGAGCCAAATCACCGGAACGCTGCCTACCGCCCAATTGGATAGTTTAAGCGGCGCCACGCCTCTCGATGCCTTTAAGCATAAAGGCGGCGCCCTGCTTGCCAGTGAGTTCTGGGCAACCAATCCATTGCCCGAGGGCACCCTGAGTGCCTGGCGATGGGTGGGGCTTATGTGGTTAGCGGGCGGTCTACTGCTGCTAGTGAAGCGGATAATTAGCTGGCATATCCCGGTAGCGATGCTGGGAAGCATGGCGGTACTGGCGACGCTATTTTACCTAAGCGACCCAAGCCATTTCGCATCACCGCTGTTTCACCTACTTACCGGGGCAACGCTATTCGGGGCGTTCTTTATTGCTACCGACCCCGTTTCCGCCGCGAGCAGCCGACGCGGAAAACTGGTTTATGGGGCGGGCATCGGCACACTGGTTATTATTATTCGCACCTTCGGTGGCTACCCGGACGCGGTGGCGTTTGCAGTCTTGCTGATGAACCTGTGCGTGCCGCTATTGGATATATATAGCGTGCCACGCCCCACTGGTCAGCGAAAATCCCAGCCAGCAAAGTCGGGAGAGCAGGCATGACAGTGTTTCAAGCCATGCAGCGCGGCGCCCTCGCCTTAGGCGCCTTTGCTCTGGTGACGGCAGGCAGCGTGGCATTAACCCGTGCACTAACCGCCGAACGCATCGCCAATCATCAGTTAGCTTACCAACATCGCCAGCTTCAAGAAGTATTACCCCCAACCTTGGCAAATATACCGGTCAGCCAGGTATTGGAAAGCACCTTTACCCTCGCCAATCCAGAAGCACTCGGGCTACAGAGCGAAAGCCAAGGCTGGTGGGTTAACGATCAGCACAACAGTGCAATCATTTTTCCCGTTGTGACGCGGCAAGGTTATAACGGCGAAATCCGCTTACTTATTGGCATTGACCAGCAACAGCGTATTAGCGGCGTGCGGGTTACCCAGCACCAGGAGACACCTGGGCTAGGCGACGATATTGAGCGCCGCCGCAACGACTGGATCACCCAGTTTAATGGCCTGGGGCTTGAGAGTTTGCCGCCAAGGGGCTGGGCGGTGAGCAAAGACGGTGGTTACTTTGACGCCTTTACCGGTGCAACCATTACCCCTAGGGCCGTGGTCAATGCGGTGCACAGGGCGTTGCAATACGCCGCCGACACGCCACTACCAATGACACTTGAGGAGCCCGGCCAATGAGCCTCACTCCCATTAGCCAATGGCGCCAACTTGCCCGTGATGGGCTTTGGTCGAATAACCCCGCGCTGGTGCAACTACTGGGGCTTTGCCCGCTGTTAGCGGTGAGCGGTAGCGTGGTCAATGCGCTGGGCTTGGCAATTGCCACGCTAATGGTGATGGTCGGCGCCAGCACGGTGATTTCGCTGATTCGCAACCAAGTACCTAATGCCGTGCGTCTACCTGCTTTTGTGATGGTGATTGCCGCCTTTGTAACCTGCGCCGAAATGCTCATGGCCGCCTACGCCTACCCACTCTATCAAGTGCTGGGTATTTTTATTCCGCTGATCGTTACCAACTGCGCCATTCTTGGCCGTGCCGATGCCTTTGCCTCACGTCAACCGGTGCTGCCAGCTGCCATTGATGGCTTTATGATGGGGTTAGGTTTTGCTGTGGTACTCGTGGTACTGGGCGCCCTACGCGAGCTACTTGGCCAAGGCACGCTATTTAGCGATATGGCGCTGTTATTTGGGCCACAAGCAGCCAGTTGGCAACTGACTATTGCCGACGACTATCAGTTTCTGTTTTTTGTTCTGCCGCCCGGGGCCTTCTTTGTGGCAGGCATGTTAATCGCCCTTAAAAACGCCATTGATCAGCGCAGCGCTGCCCGCGCCCGGCCAGACGCAGCCGCCCCACGTGTTGAGCGTCGCGTAAGGGTTACCGGCACCATTAAATAACGGCATGCTTCAAAGCGCTTATATAGCATCGCTCGTATACATAAAGAGACACGCCATGAATGCCCAAAAGCGTCATGAAATTTTTGCTCGCCTTCAGGCAGAGAACCCCCATCCCACTACCGAGCTTAATTGGAATACGCCCTTTGAACTGCTGGCGGCCGTGCTACTTTCCGCACAAGCCACCGACGTGGGAGTGAACAAAGCCACCGCACGCCTCTATCCCGTTGCCAATACTCCCCAGGCGATTATTGATCTGGGTATTGATGAGCTGAAGGCACACATTAAAACCATTGGCTTGTACAACACTAAAGCCGAAAACCTAATGAAAACCTGCCATATGCTAGTCAACCTGCACGGCGGCGAAGTGCCTAATACCCGGCAAGCGTTAGAAGCCCTGCCTGGCGTAGGCCGTAAAACCGCCAATGTGATTCTCAACACGGCGTTTGGCCAACCTACTATGGCGGTGGACACGCATATTTTTCGTGTCTCCAATCGTACCGGTATTGCCAAGGGGAAAGATGTAGTTGAGGTGGAACAGAAACTGCTGCGCCATGTGCCGAAAGCATTTTTACAAGATGCCCACCACTGGCTGATCCTGCACGGCCGTTACACCTGCATAGCCCGCAAGCCGCGCTGTGGTAGCTGCATTATTGAGGATCTGTGCGACTATAAAGACAAAACCGAAATCGCATAGACGGAGTCCTCCATGCCTACCCCCGCCACGCTGCTACACGACCAGCCCATCGAGCAGCGCATTGATGCGCTTCTGGACCTCTCTAAGCAACATGCGGAGCACTTCTGTAGCCCTGGCGCATGGCTGGCTCGGCAACGCTATATGGCACAGCACCCGACCTCCATTGTAGTAATGAAGTGCATGGATGGGCGCATTCATATTCCCCACGCTACCCGCACACCGCTAGGCATTATTACCCCGTTTCGCAATCTGGGCGGTATTTTTGATCTGGGCTGGCCCTATTTGGGTGAATTGTTAACCGATACGGTAGTCGATTCGGCTCAGGCGGGGCGGGCTACGCTAATGTTGATTACCTATCACTTTTCCAGCGGTAACACAGCCCGCGGCTGCGCTGGTTTTAATTGCGATACACAGGCCGCTAAAGCACACGCCTATGAGATTGCCGAACAGGCGGGCAAGCTATTTGGCCAAGACCACCAACAGGTTTACCCGCTGGTGTGCGGTTTTGAAACCGATAGCGATGCACTGATTCTTCATGGGCACGAAGGCGAAACACTCGATGTGCGTGAATGGATAGGACACGCCCCCGAAGTGTTAAGCAATCAACTCAATGCCATTTGCCCAGACATGCCCCACGCTATGCAGCGTGATTTACTCCCCCTGCTAGAAGGCAACCTAACCCACGTTAGTGAACTGCAAGGTGTTGAGCGAGAGCTTGATATTGAGCACCGCGAATGGGTGATCTGCATTGGTCGTGGTTTTGATTTCTTACACCTGCCCAATACTGCCTTGATTATTGGGCCTTACGGACCTGATTTAGCAGCCCCCATTGGCACAGCGGCCATTATCATTGATGCCAATATGCGCGCAGGGAGAATTCCAGACGATGGCTTTATGCTGCTGGCGTCAACGCCCTACCAGCACAGTGGCGTCGACCGAGCCCGCGCTGAGCTTAAATCACACTTTCTGTCAGATTTTGCAGAGCAGGTCATTCGCCAACAGCACCCTAAGCTTGCGCAAAAAATGCGCCGCCATACCGCCGTCGTGCACTGGCCAACGCGACGTTTAGACCGGCTTGATTAGCGTCTCGAGGACCCTAACAACTGCCGATAGGCCTCGCGCCAAGCGGGCCACTGCCAAGCGGTAGTATCAAGGGGCTCAGGACGACTAACCGGGTCAGTTAGCCAATCATAAAGCCGTGCGTAAAGCCCTTCCCGGGTGCCATCATAGCGATAGGCAGCAGGGTAAAGCGCAGGAAAGCATAGCCTATCCGGCACTAATGGCAGCGCCCCACGCTGAGCCGCTTCCATAATTGCCAGCCCCTGAAACTCGTGCCAAGTGGTCGACACCACTATACCAGCGCTATCCAGCAACTCACGATACGCTGCCTCTGGCTGCGGCCCCCAGGCGATAATATGCTTTGCCAGCCGCTGCTCCGCCTCCTCAAAAATAGCGGGTGTTTGGCGAAAGCGCTGACCCAGTACCGCCAGCTCAAACGCTACCCCGGCATCGCTTAAGGCAAACAGCACTGCAAAGAAGTCATCCGGATTTTTGTCATATTCCCAGCGATGATTCCAGACGATACGCTGTGGCACTGTTGTTTTAACGGCCGATTGCTGGCGAGGCGCAGAGCTATCCGCAATCGGAACCGGCAATACCTTGGCCCGCTCGCGTAGCGCTTCCAATGGTTTAGCGGCGGGGAGATTTTCCGGCATTTTTTTTAAAAAGGTCCGCGCACCATCAATAAAGGAGTCGCGATTGTAGGCGCTGTTAAATACCACGCTATCCGCGGCTAGCGCCGTATAGAGGTTAACCATCTTGGCTTCCACTTGCGGCATCTGATCGCTTGATTCCGGATAGGCAAACTGGTTTTCATGAAAGTAGACGATCTTTTTTGCCTGGCCAAGATGTGGGAACAGCCCGATCAACGTGGCGAGATCAACCATTGAGGTGGCCAGCACCACATCAAACAATTGGCTTAAAGTGGCGTGCTCTTTTAACATCCAACTCAAGGGGTTACCGCGAATGCGCCAGGCAAAGTGGCGTGGCGGCAGGCTCAATAACGTCCACTCAATGTCATCAAGCTGCGCCATTAAACTCTGCGCCCAGTAGCGGTGACTGACGGCTTCATAAGCAGATAACAGTAATACCCGCATTAAAAGCCCTGCTGCTCGAGCTTGCCTGCCAACATTTCTAGCACTTCAATACCCTGAACATCAGTCGGTAACCAGGGCAAGGTGGGCCGCGGTAAACGAGCAAACAGCGTATCAATGCGCGCCAAGTAACTCGCCTCCTGCTCTCTACGCGCTTGCAGAAAAGCCCCGTCTGCATCGGCAGGTATCACTCGATTAATCAGCGTACCTGCAACGGGTATATGCACGTCTTCTAACGCCCGAACAGCACGATCGGTCTCTAGTATTGGCAGCCGCTCTGGTGTCATCACAAACAGGAAGCTGCATGCCTTAGGGTCTTCAATACGGCGTCTTGCTTGATGAAATAAGCGGCGACGAGTGATTAGCGTTTTAGCAACATCGCGGGTACGCTCGTCCAAATCATCCAGTGGGTCTTCAGTAGGATCGTCAAAAGGCGTTGCCACATCGCGACCGCGTTTAGGCGTCAGATGATCCAACACCTTACCCAGTTCAGCCGATTTACGGTTATGGGTCAGCAAACCATCGGTCCAGGCGGCCATAGCTTCGGGGAGGGTTAGAAGCCTTAGCGTATGGCCCGTTGGTGCGGTATCGAAAATAATAAGGTCGTAGGGAGCCGTGTCATCCACCATTAAGCGCGCAAGCCGCTCTAGCAATGCGGCTTCCTGGGTGCCCGGCGATTGACGGGTTAGGCGCATCTGGCGTTCCAGCTCCTGCATCATTTCAGGAGCAGCGTAGCGGCGCATCTGCTGCGTGACCCGCTGTAAGTGGGCCTCTACCTCAATATCAGGGTCGATTTCCATAGCATCAAGATTAGGTAGCAGCCGACGCGGCACATCGCCCAGCTCACGATCAAACACATCGCCTAGGCTGTGCGCGGGGTCTGTGGACACCACCAACACCCGTTTCTCCCGACTAGCGGCAAGCACCGCTAACGACGCCGCCACAGTGGTCTTACCCACGCCCCCTTTGCCACCGACCCACAGTAGCCGACGGTTAAGTACTGCTTGCATAGCGCTTCTCACTTATTCGGCATAGCGCGTTTAAGGCAATAGAAACGCACAGTTATCGATAACATCAATACGCTATTCACCACTCACGATTCACTCCTCACTCCTCACCATCATTAACAACAGCGAAAATGATCCAGCGGCGAGTGCTCCATTCCCATCCGCTTGTGCCAGTCGTGAAAACGCTCAAGTAGTAGCGGCTGAAGCTCAAGGGTGTAGTAAGCGGCAGGATTCTGTAACCCCATCATTTCAGAAAATACTAACAGCATAAACAGGTCGTCTTCGTCGCGTCGCGCCCGAGCAATAGCTCCCCGATAGCGCGAACTATACACCTCTTCAGTAAAGAAACGGGCCTGGTCCAACCAGGCCCGTACCTTGTCACGACGCGGCGACGACCCATTGCCCGGGTCATCGTGCATAAGCTTTACTCCTCCATAGCCCGTGCAGACATAGCCAGTAACAAATACCCACTAGCGTTTAGTCACCTTGAGCGGCCATTTCAGCCCGTGAACGTTTGAGGGCTGATGCACACTCCATGGCTACCATAATGGCTGCCACCAGTACCACAATGTCCAGTACCAGCAGGAACATATTGCCCTGATTCCAGAACGTACGCAGTTGGATGAGCAGCGCTAAAATCGTCATCACCAGCAGGAAGCATAATGGCGCCAACGTGAACCACATAGGGCGTCTCATGCGTACCAACATAACGGTAATGACCAGTAGCGTTAGGCCTGCCAGCAGCTGGTTTGTGGTGCCAAATAACGGCCAGATAATCAAGCCACCGGACCCATCGGCGCCGCCTGCACCAAATGCCAGTAGCAAGCAGCTACCCACCGCTAAGCCTGTCGCAATAGCGGGCTTCTTCATCCACTGCTGGTTATAGATATCGCCCCACTCTTGAAAAATATAGCGCTGCAAGCGCAGGCCGGTATCCATGGTGGTACCTGCAAATAGCGCCGCCATGACGGTTAGCAGTGTTGCTGCGGTCACTTCCGGCAAACCTAAGCCGTTATGAATAATGAACGCACCGCCTTGCACAAAGGCATTGACCCCGCCCTGCCCAAAGGAGGTATACATGGCCTGCCAGTCGCCTAAAGTGGCAAACCCAGCGGTGGCTGCCAATATTGCTGCCAGGGCGAGCATACCCTCGCCTACAGCGCCGAAATAACCGACAAAGCGCGCGTCGGTCTCTTTGTTCAACTGCTTGGATGTTGTGCCGGAAGAGACCAAACCGTGGAAGCCCGATATGGCACCACAAGCAATAGTGACAAATAGCAGCGGTAATAACGACGGCGTACCTGCAGGGACATCGCTATTAAATGCTGGCGCCACTAGCGTTGGATTTAAGAGTACTAAGGCGCCATACAGAATCAGCAAACCAATAAACAGCTGCAGACCATTAATATAGTCCCGTGGCTGAAGCAGCATCCAGACCGGCAATAGTGAAGCAATCGCGGCATAACCAAATAGAATCAGAATCCAGATGGCATTGCCCGACATACCCGCCACTTCAGCAGGCATTTGAATGGGCACCGATGGCCCAATACCGATTAACGCGTACAGCGCCACTACGCCAATCACAGAAACCACCGCCAAACTCATAATACGACGGTAAATCATTTGACCAATGATTAACGCGACAATGATAGCGCCCCACACAGGAACCACGGCGCTGGGGAAGTTCATCATCAACCCGGCAATGACCACCGCGAATACCGCGTTAACCATCAGCAAAACCAAGAAAATAACGATCATAAAGATACTGCGGGCACGCTTACCAACCACATCGCCAGTGAGAGCCCCCACCGATTTTGCCTTATTGCGTACACTGGCCCAAATGGCACCGAAGTCATGGATACCGGCAAAGAAAATGGTGCCGAACACTACCCATAAAAAGGCTGGTGCCCACCCCCAGATAACGGCAATGGCAGGGCCCACAATGGGAGCAGCGCCTGCAACAGAGGTAAAGTGGTGGCCCCATAAGACAAACCGATTGGTCGGCACATAGTCAATGCCGTCCTCAAACTCATGGGCAGGGGTTTTAAAATCAGGGTCTAATTGATAAATCTTCTCCGCAATAAACTTGGAGTACACGAAGTACCCCACGGCCATTGCGCCAAGACCTACCACTAACAGGAAAATAGCACTCATGGGCGCTGCTCCTTTGGGTTTGGTTGTTATTGTTTATTTACTAAACCAGGGAATAGACACGCGTCTCAACTTACAGAGTGGTATGAGTAAACGGGTAAGTCCATAAGAATACAATTTTAACAGCTTGAATTGATTCTAAAGTCTTAGTTGTCAGGCCCTTTTACTTATACATTCTGCTAAAGCGACGCTTCACTGCCTATATCGGTATAAGCATTCGGCCAAGGTCGTCTTGGCTGCCCCCTTACATCTCACTAGACTGATAGCCATACATCGCTTGTTGATGCTGCACTTATTGCTTGAATTCAGGAGTTTAGGCAGCTCTAACACTAATAATGACAGGAGAACTCCATGGTCAAAGTGCTCGTAGTCGATGACGAACCCAACATTGTTTTATCGCTAGAGTTTTTGATGGAGCAAGCGGGCTTCGAGGTGGTCACCGCTGAGGATGGCGAGCAAGCCTTGGCTCGGGTTGAAGATACTCGACCCGATTTATTACTGCTCGATATTAGCCTACCAGGCATCAGCGGTTTTGATGTGTTAGAGCGACTACGCAGTAAAGAAGCAACCGCACAACTACCTATTATTATGCTGACGGCCCATGGACGCGATGTAGAGCGTGAAAAAGGTATGGCGTTAGGTGCCGATGACTATATTACCAAACCTTTTTCGACTCAGTCATTGGTTGAAAAAGTTAAAGCGCTACTCAACGAGGAGCAGCCATGACGCGAGGTGGGCTGCCCAAGCGTCAGCGCCTGATTGGCATCTGGCTTGCGCTGAGCGGCATCAGTCTGCTCGGTGGCGCTATTTTTGCTGCTTGGCTAGATACTCAACTCGCCCCGACGGGCATCGCCCGAATAGCGCTATGGCTAGGCAGCTTTTCTGGCGGCGCAACAATTTTTTTCGTTGGTTTAGTCCTCGAACGGATGCTGTTTACACCGCTGCGCCATTTACAGGTGCAGTTAGCGCGCTTGGTCGCCACCCCCGATGCCCGGGATGAGCACCCGCCCGAAGGTTGGCTGAAAGGCCTGGGGCCAGATTTACGCCGGGTGCGCGAAAGCTGGCGATCGGATCGCAGCCGTTTGGCGACGGCTCATGCTGAGGGTGCACGTAGCGCCGCACGCATTCGCCAGGAGCTGGAAACGTTACTGCAAGTGCTTGAAACACCGCTGCTGCTGTGTGACCACCATCGCCGAGTGATGCTATTCAATCAGGCGGCTGAGGACTTTTTTGTAGGTAATACAGGCCTTGGTTTAGGCAAACGCCTGGAAGCCCTGCTTCCCGTTACTAGTCTGCAGCAGGCCCTAAGCCAGCTACCCAACGACGGCTCCCCACGCGAACTACTCGCCCCCTGTGATGATCGTTGGCTGAAAGTCATTCTGCGCCGCGTGCCGGGTAGCGATGGTGAAACGCTGCTGACGTTTAGTGATGCCACCGCGTCGTGGTCGAGCGAAATGGGCGTTAGAGCAGAGCTTGCTGACATGCTCACACCGCTGCGCCAGCATACCGCCAGCTTGACCAGCGCTGCCGATGCGCTGATCGAATTGCGCCATCAAGGCGATGCCGACACATCGTTATTACGCCAACGGTTTGAGCGGGTTATTCATGAAGAGGGCAAAACACTGGGCGACAACGTCGCTAAAATCGGCCAGCTACTTGATGAGATGCAGCATCAAGGCGAGCGCTTAACGCCGATGTGGTCGAACGATTTTTGGCAAGCACTGGATGAACGGCTTGATCCCGAACACCGCCTAATCACCCCTGTAGGCATGCCTGCATGGTTTAAAGGCGATGCCCCTGCACTGATTGCGCTGTTTGACTCTTTGGTAAAGCACCTTAGTACCCACCTTCCCGAGAGTGGCTTTGAGGGTGAAATATGCCTGGGTAATAAGCGCGTCTACTTGGATCTTATTTGGCATGGCAAAGCGATACCCGAACATGAACTAGCTGAATGGCGTCAGCAGCCGCTCACCTCACTGCCGCTCAATCCTAGCGTTGCAGATGTGCTACGCCAACACGCCAGCGATATTTGGAGCCTTGCTGACGAGGATGGCGCGCATGCTCGCCTGCGTCTTCCGCTTCCCGCTATGGAACGGGTTGGTGCCCCGCGGGAAACGGCGCCCCCTCGTCCGGAGTTCCACGACTTTGGCATTGCCGATCTTCCCCCGCCAGATGAGGCCCTCGCCAGTCGCTCACTGCGTAGTTTAGAAGTCGTGTCGTTTGATACTGAAACCACGGGGCTTGAGCTGCGCCGTGGCGATACGGTTATCAGCCTGGGGGCCTGCCGGGTGGTGAACGCTCGCTTGCTGGCTAGCGAAGCATTTGATCAAAAAGTTGACCCACAGCGGCCCATCCCGCCCGCTAGCACCGCTATCCACGGCCTAACGGATGCCGATGTGATGGGGGCGCCGCCACTGGATATTGTGCTCACCCGGTTTCGTGACTACGTAGGGGAAGCGGTGCTATTAGCCCATAATGCGGCCTTTGATCTGCTTGCCATCAGCCATAAAGGGGTCACCTTTGATATTCCCGTCATTGATACCCTGCTGATTTCCCGGGCGCTGGATGAGGCGCTAGATGGACACGATTTAGATAGTCTTGCCCAACGTTACGATCTGGTATTCCCGCCCGGCACCCGCCACACTGCATTAGGCGATGCCCGCGTGACCGCTGAACTATGGCTTGCGCTTCTGCCACGCCTGGAGGCGAGGGGCGTCGATACTCTTGAGCAACTGCTCGCGCTGCAAGCCAATGCCTTTGACCGACAGGATGCCAGTGCCTCATGAAATCCTCAGGCGTAAAATCACGACAAGCAGAGCGTTTAACGGCCTTAGTGGCGATTGCCTTGCTGCTCTTCTGCCCACCGCTGATTATTGTGATCGATCGCCTACCTTCATTTAGCGTGGGTTGGCTGCCACTCTATTTGTTTATCGCTTGGGCAGTAGTGATCGGTTTAACCGCCTGGCTGATGGAACATCGCGCGGGGCGCTGACCATGCGCACAGATCCTATTATTCTCGGTACCGCCTTTGGCTACTTGGCACTGCTGTTTGTGGTGGCCGCCTGGGGTGACCGGCGTGCCGAACAAGGGCGGTCGTTGATTGGCTCACCAACGGTATACGCCCTTTCCATCGCGGTGTACTGCACTGCCTGGACGTTTTACGGCAGCGTGGGCCGGGCAGCAGAGCATGGCCCAAGCTTTTTACTTATTTACTTAGGACCGACGTTGGCCATGCTATTGGCCCCTTCGGTTATTCGTAAAATGGTGCGTATCGCCGCCCGCCAACGCATCACCTCGATTGCCGACTTTATCAGCGCCCGCTATGGCAAAAGCACTAGCTTAGGGGCGCTGGTTGCCTTGATGGCACTGATCAGTATCACGCCCTATATCGCGCTGCAGTTAAAAGCCATTACCGTCAGCCACGCGGTATTGATCAACTACCCCTACACCGCAGACACCACCTTGGTGGATGAGCGTTTCTGGATGGATAAATCCCTTTGGGTAGCGCTGGTATTGGCGGTGTTTATTATTCTGTTTGGTACCCGGCATTTGGATGCCAGCGAACGCCACGAAGGCATGGTGGCAGCCATCGCGCTGGAGTCGCTGGTGAAGCTGGTGGCCTTTATGGCCGTCGGTGTGTTTGTGGTCTTTGTTATGTTTGAAGGGCCCGGCGCACTGTTTGCACAAGTTGCCGCTACGCCAGAGCTGGTAAACAGCATGGGATTAGATAGCATGCCGGGGGGTGCCACAGGATGGGTGGGCATGCTGGTGCTGGCTTTTTTGGCCTTTTTAACCCTGCCCCGCCAATTCCAAGTGCTAGTGGTTGAGAATGTCGATGAACAGCACTTAACTCGAGCGAGCTGGCTTTTCCCCCTCTATATGCTGCTCATCAATCTATTTGTGATTCCGATTGCGCTAGCCGGTTTACTGCTAGGGGTAAGCGCAGGCGACCCGGATAGTTTTGTGTTGACCCTACCGCTCTCTGCTGGGCTTGAAGGATTACCACTACTGGTCTTTATTGGCGGTCTTTCCGCTGCCACGGGCATGGTGATTGTTGAGACGATTGCACTCTCAACCATGGTCAGTAACCAATTGGTGATGCCGCTGCTGCTGCGTTCACGCCGTTTACACCTGAGTACCAAGGGTGAGCTGGCGGGCTGGCTACTGGGCATTCGTCGCGTGGCCATTGTGCTTATTCTGCTGCTCGGCTATCTCTATCATGCGCTGATTGGTGACTCCTATAGCCTAGTCACTATTGGGCTGGTCTCGTTTGCCGGCGCCGCGCAGTTTGCCCCTGCCCTATTGATCGGTCTTTACTGGCGCGGCGCGACTCGCCAAGGCGCCACTGCTGGCTTAATTGCCGGTTTTTTGGTTTGGTGCTATACGCTGCTGCTACCCGGTTTTGCCCAGTCGGGTTGGCTCAATGCCACCCTGCTCACAGAAGGCCCTTGGGGCATCACATGGCTTACGCCGTATGCGCTGTTCGGGCTTGAAAACTGGGATATTTATAGCCACTCGCTGCTGTGGAGCATGTTGGCTAACGTGGGGCTTTTGGTTGGCATTTCGCTGTTTACTCGGCAGACGCCGCTTGAGCAAACCCAGGCGGCGCTTTTCACCGAAGCGATGCATCCCAATCTGCAAACCACATCGCTATCTACATCACTATGGCGTGGGCAAACTACCCAAGGGGCGCTAAAAGAACTGCTTGTTCGCTATCTGGGTGCTCAAGCTACCCGCAGGGTATTTAGTCATGGCGGGGCGAAAGCCGCTTATTCCGCTGATGAACTTGCCACTGCCGAACTGATTACCCGCGCAGAGCAGGCCCTGGCGGGGTCGCTGGGCAGCGCTTCTGCGCGGGTACTGATCAACTCAGTTGTCCGCGGCGAGGCACTGGATATCGAGTCGATTCTGAGTATTCTTGATACCACTTCGCAGACCCTTGAGTACAACCGACGCTTAGAGCAAAAATCTCAAGAGCTAGTGCAAATCGGCGAAGAGCTACGCAGCGCCAATGAACGGCTGCGTGAGCTAGATCGATTAAAAGATGAATTCGTCGCCATGGTCAGCCATGAGCTGCGCACGCCGCTGACGTCGATTCGTGCGTTTGCTGAGATTTTGCGCGATAGCGGCCAGCTACCCGACGTAAAGCGCCAGCACTTTCTCGGCGTGATTGTTCATGAGAGCCAGCGGCTCTCCCGCTTAATTGAGGAGATACTCGACCTTGCTCGCCTTGAGAGCGGTCGTTTAACGCTTAACCCGGTGCCCCTGGATCTTGCGGCACTCACCCGGCATAGCATCGACGCGATTGCACACTTACATGAAGAGCGGGGAATTGAGCTCGACGTGAGTCTTGAAGCTGACCCCGCGATGGTGGTGGGCGACCATGACCGTTTAGAACAGGTGATTATTAACCTGCTTGATAACGCCGGTAAGTTTGCCGACCGCCATCAGCCAAAAGTGCGCCTATCGCTTTATCGCCATCGGCGTCATTTCCGCTTAAGCGTCGAGGATAACGGTGCCGGTATTAGCGCTGATGAGCGGGAGCGGGTATTCGAGAAATTCCATCAAATCCAGCAAGACGATGATATTCCCAAGGGGCGGCCTAGAGGGAGTGGATTAGGGCTGCCGATTAGCAGGGGCATTATCGCGCATCTGGGGGGGCGGCTTTGGGTGGAGGATGCTAAAACCTTAGGCGGTGCCTGCCTGACCCTGGAATTGCCAGCGGCGCCTGATGATACTCATCCTTAACCAGACCAGCGTTATACGCTTTTAACGCGTTGAACAAACGCTCTAATCTGCTGAAGATCAAACTTCAATAACAGCCGCTCGTCTTCACGCAGGCGGCGTAGGTCAACCCACCCATCGGCAGTTTGACCACAGGCTTTGTTATAACGCTGCTGATCCAAGAGAAGCTGCTGAAGACGCTCAAACGCTGCCACCAGCAACTCCGATTGCGTCGAGGTTAGCAGCACGTTCTCGGTATGGCTCAGTGCCATCAGACGCTCACAGGTGGCTATTTCTCGCCGCGCGTGGCGCGCACAAAGTAACCGCGCGGCGCTGATCAACGGCATTAAGCCTTGATGCTTGAGATTAATGGCTTGATCGTGGGGAGCATCAAGGATTGGATTTGAAGCAATGCGCCCCAAACGATCCAATGCCACCGGCAATTCATCGAGTAGCGCCGCCATTTCATTCATAAACAGCGATGCTTTGGGGAGGAGTGAAGCAATAATATCGCCCAGTCGTTCGGCAAGCGCCGCATTACCTGCCACCGGGGTAAAGTCGAGCAAAATATTGGTTTGCTGAACCCGTTTCACTTGGCGGTCAGCGCTCCAAATTTCTAGCTGCGCTTGCCACTCACGTAACCGCTTGCGCCACATGGGCCAGCGGGCCATCACATGGCCTCGGCAAAGGGGAATGCCGGCCTCATCTAGGCGCTGGGTAAACCGCTCGCCCAGCGCCTGAAAGTAGCCGTCGATCTCAACGTGACGATGATCAGGGTAGTCATCGATAATCAGCGCATTATCCTGATCGGGGCCAAGTAGGCTCTCATAGCGTGCCGCGGAACCCAGCATTAATACGCAATAGTCGACTGGCGGTTCGCCCCACCCTTGTGCCTGCATTTCGTCGAGCGATAGCGCGATGGATTGGCGATAAAGCCAAGCATTGTGGTCACTAATAATGTGACTAATACGCCAGGCTGGCAGGTCGTAGCGTACAAGCGTTTCAACCAGCGACAGTTGCCAGGCATACGCATCGGGCAATGAAACAGGTGGGGGAGAAATTTTAGTGAACAGCGCGTTGAGCGGCGCATTAATTGCATTGGCATTTAACTTACCGTCATCGTTTAGCAGAGCGCGCCAGGGTGAGGCCCGGTGGACAACACGCATATGCCTCCCCTTCTCTTTATCGTGACAGCTTAAGAATTAGCCTTCGCCAGCGCGACGCGGGTCTGGCTCGAACATCGCATCGCCAACTTCATCAATATAGCGCTGCGATTTGGTCACCATCATGGCATCACAAGCTTCACGGGCTGGCAACATATCTGAACGCTCGAAGCGATGTTCAAGCGTTTCACCTGCATTGCCCGGCTTACGAATAATACCGCTTACACGATACTGGCCGCTTTGATCGTCCGGCTGAGACACGATCTCATAGCCTTTGTATCCAACAGCCTCAGCAGCTTTGGTGGTAGCGCCGGGTGACGTTTGACGATCACCACCAAAGAGTCCGGATAATAATTTTTTAAGCACAGTTACCCCTTAACTTGGTTGGGCTACGGCGTTAGGGCGGCGCGGGGGCACTGTGAACCCATCCGTGGGCGCTACTTTCGCCATCTGACCGCCATGAATGGCGGAAATGCCGGAAATGTCAGGAACATTTTCCGGCCATGGCGAAAGACTCCCGCTTAACCCTATCGCCGATGCCTTTCAATAGCCATATTAGCTTTGCTTGCGGCCTTTACCGGCGGCAATTCTCAGACGCAGCGCGTTAAGCTTGATAAAGCCTTCAGCGTCTTTCTGATTGTAAGCACCCGCATCATCTTCAAAGGTAGCAATCGATTCATCAAACAGCGACTCATCAGATTTGCGGCCTACCACGGTAGCGTTACCTTTGTAGAGCTTCATACGCACGACACCCGATACATTCTTTTGGGTTTCGTCAATCGCCGCCTGGAGCATACGACGCTCAGGGCTCCACCAGTAGCCGTTGTAGATCACTTCAGCGTATTTCGGCATCAGTTGATCTTTCAGGTGGGCTTCTTCGCGATCCAGGGTCAGCGACTCAATAGCGCGGTGGGCGCGCAGCATAATGGTGCCCCCTGGCGTTTCATAGCAGCCACGGGATTTCATGCCCACATAGCGGTTTTCAACGATATCCAAGCGACCGATACCGTTATCACCGCCGAGCTTGTTGAGTTTTTCCAGCACTTCATGCGCTTTCAACGGCTCGCCGTCTACGGCCACGATATCGCCTTTTTCATACGTCAGTTCAACGTAGGTGGGCGTATCGGGAGCAGCTTCAGGAGACACGCTCCAGCGCCACATATCGTCTTCAGCTTCGGCCCAAGGATCTTCCAGAATGCCGCCCTCGTAAGAGATATGCAGCAGGTTGGCATCCATGGAGTACGGCGATTTTTTCTTTTTATTGGCAAAGTCGACCGGGATGTTGTGCTCTTCGCAGTAAGCCATCAGCTTTTCACGCGAGGTTAAGTCCCACTCACGCCAAGGAGCGATCACTTTCACACCCGGCTTCAGGGCATAGCCACCTAGTTCGAAGCGCACCTGGTCGTTGCCTTTACCGGTGGCACCGTGGGAAATAGCATCGGCACCAGTTTCGTTGGCGATTTCGATTAAACGCTTGGCAATCAGCGGGCGGGCAATAGAGGTGCCCAACAGGTACTCGCCTTCGTAGATAGTGTTGGCACGGAACATCGGATAGACGTAGTCACGCACAAACTCTTCGCGCAGGTCTTCGATATAAATCTCTTTAACACCGAGGGCTTGCGCTTTGGCGCGGGCTGGTTCAACTTCTTCGCCCTGGCCGATGTCGGCAGTAAAAGTCACTACCTCGCAGTTGTAGGTTTCTTGCAACCACTTAACGATTACGGATGTGTCCAGGCCGCCTGAATAAGCCAGCACAACCTTTTTGACATCGGACATTCTTTGCTCCTTTAAAAAGATAAACCTTTGCGATTGGTTTTTGACACAGACGCTGAGTATAGCGTTCTCAATGCCCAGCGAATACCGTCAACGACGCCAGCAGGGTAAAGCTGCTAGAATCACACCATTCAAAGCGGTGGCTTGCCGCTTATTTCGACTGATACTCGCTTTACTATTACTCGCTTTACTATTACTCGCTTGAAAAGAAGGAGAGCTACATGAGCGAGGCAATTGCCCGCGAATTAATGGCCAAACGTTTTCGCAGTTATCTGCCAGTGGTCGTTGATTTAGAAACCGGGGGATTTAATGCCCAAGGCGATGCCGTGCTTGAGATAGCCGCCGTCACGTTAACCATGGATCCGGAGGGCAACCTGCTTCCTGATGCTACTTATGCCTACCACATTCACCCCTTTGAAGGGGCGAACGTTGAGCAGTCAGCGCTCGACTTTACCGGCATTAACCTAGACGATCCGTTACGTCGTCAGGTAGCGCTAAGTGAATCGGAAGCGCTGGGTGAGATTTTCAGACCGATTCGTAAATCGATCAAAGCTCACGACTGTACCCGAGCCATTTTAGTCGGACACAACGCGGCATTTGATCAAGGTTTTCTAAACGCCGCGGTCGATCGCTGCGGTATTAAACGTAACCCATTCCACCCTTTCTCAAGTTTTGATACCGCCACGCTTGCAGGTTTGATATACGGACAAACGGTGCTTGCCCGTGCCTGTCGCGCGGCAGGTATCGAATTTGATAATAAAGCGGCTCACTCTGCCCGATACGATACAGAGCGTACCGCCGAATTGTTTTGTGCCATGGTCAATCGCTATAAGGATTTAGGCGGCTGGCAGTTGGCCCAGCGAGAACAGGAAATGGATGGCATCGATTAGCCAGCCATCGACGCTAATGCAGTTAGCAGGGCTTTACGCTAAACTTTGCAACCTTGGTTTAATATGCGTTTGTCCAACCAGCTAGGTGAAATTGCGCTTATGCTTGGCTAACAAACAGCAGTTGCCTTTACCCTACCCGTTTTAGGAGATGAGACGTTTCCATGGCCCAGCATAATGCCTTTTACGCCCAATCCGGTGGCGTCACCGCCGTGATCAATGCCAGCGCCTGCGGCGTTATTGAAGCCTGCCGTCAAGCCCCCGATCAAATTGGCAAGGTATACGCCGGCCATAACGGTATTATCGGCGCATTAACCGAAGACCTTATCGATGTTACTCAAGAGAGCGATGAGTCCATTGCCGCCCTTCGCCATACACCTGGCGGTGCCTTCGGCTCTTGTCGCTACAAGCTGAAAGATATTGATACTCATCGCGCCCAGTACGAGCGTTTGATCGAAGTATTTAAAGCCCACGATATTCGTTACTTCTTCTACAACGGCGGCGGCGACAGCGCGGACACCTGCTTGAAAGTTTCTCAGCTTTCCGAAAAGCTGGGCTATCCGCTCACCGCTATCCACGTGCCTAAAACCGTCGACAACGACCTTCCGATTACCGATAACAGCCCCGGTTTTGGCAGCGTTGCTAAATATATTGCCACCTCTACCCTGGAAGCTTCGCTGGATATCGCTTCCATGTGCGCAACCTCTACCAAGGTGTTTGTGCTTGAGGTCATGGGTCGTCACGCCGGTTGGATTGCCGCTGCCGGTGGCTTGGCGGGTCAAGCGGAAGGCGAGCCTCCGCATATGATTATCTTCCCGGAGATTGCGTTTAATCGTAAAGCGGCCATGGCACGGGTTGAAGAGTGCGTTAAGAACTATGGCTACTGCGTGATTGTGGTTTCTGAGGGTGCGCGCTACGAAGATGGCACTTTCTTAGCCGATGCGGGCAACACCGACGCCTTTGGTCATCGCCAGCTTGGCGGTGTGGCACCAACGCTTGCGGGCATGATTAAGCAGGATTTGGGCTACAAGTACCACTGGGCAGTGGCCGACTACTTGCAGCGCGCAGCGCGCCACTTGGCGTCTAAAACTGACGTTGAGCAAGCCTATGCAGTGGGGCGTGAAGCGGTCACCCTGGCGCTGGCGGGTAAAAACGCGATGATGCCTGCCATTCGTCGTATTTCTCAGTCACCTTATCAGTGGGATGTGATCTCTGCCCCGCTCTCCCAGGTGGCTAACAAAGAGAAGTTCATGCCCCGTGACTTTATCACTGAGAATGGGTTTGGCATTACGCAAGTATGCCGCGACTACCTGTCACCGCTCATTCAGGGCGAAGACTTCCCTCCGTTTGAAAACGGACTGCCGAAAGTAGCTAAGCTCAAACTCGCCAAAGCCGAGCGCAAGCTGCCTACTTTTACGCTTTAAACCGCTAACTGATCACCGGTCATTGCGAACGCAGTGAAGCAATCTCGGGGTTATTTATCACCACACGTAGATTGCCGCGTCGCTTCGCTCCTCGCAATGACCTATCCCTGTTTTAAATGTATTGCGCTACTAAGGCTTTAGTTAATTAAAATTTAACGTAGTAGCCAGGAAAGCACGAGTAGTAACAGCAATATTCCTGCTACACCCTGCCAGAAACGCCGCGGCTCCTGGCGATTATCTTCCCTGGAGGGCAGTCGCCCTAGCGGCTTTCTGAGTGCGTGCAAAAATTCCGATAGACGCCTGAATCGCAATGCCCGTTGAGGGTCTAGCGCGCGTCGCAGTGCGTCATCGAGTTCTGGCGAAATTTCGGGGTTGGTGGTGCGCGCGCTGCGAAAACTCAACTCTTCAAGGTCAGTATGGCTGCGCAGGCGATTGGGCGTCAGCGTATAGGGCAACGCGCCGGTTAACAGCCAATAAACCGTAGAGGCTAACGAGTATTGGTCGCTACGCCGACCGATGCTGTCACCCAACGCATATTCAGGGGCGGTGTGTTCGTTAAAGCCAATCTGGCGAAGCAGCTCTCCAGAGTGGCGATGCCCTTCGCTATCCCGCATATGGCAGGCACTGAAATCGGTAAGCACTAACTTGCCGTGGGGGTCGATCAGAATATTATCCGGGCTAATCTGCTGGTGAATAATATCGCGGTGGTGAAGCGCCTGAACCGCCTTACCTAACTGATTGGCAATATCGAGACGCTGAATCAGGCTTGCCTGAGGATGCCGCTCCGCCCATTGGCGCAGCGTCTCACCCTCGATATGCTGCATCAAATAATACAGGTAGCGCCGTGGCCGCGAGGGCTCCATCACCTTAACAACAAACGGCGAATTGACCCGTTCAACCACCCACTGCTGAAGTAGAAAATGTTCAAGATAAGCATTACGCAGTGACAGTTCCGGGCTTGGCGCTTTCATCACCATTTCTCGTTCGGTGTGAACATCGCGTACGCGATAAACCCTGGACTGCGCCGTTCGGGACAAGACTGCCTGCACTTCTAAGCCATCTAACCGCTGACCGGGCGCAAGCTCAGGTGGAATCGGTAAGTCGCCGTATAGCTGACCGGGGTGCTCGCTTATTTCTTCAGGCAACTCATCTATTCGTACGAGCTGAAAACAGAACTGATCGCCGCCATAGCCTCGCTCTTGAGCACGCTGTTTCGCTTCATCCGCCAAACGCTCACAAGCGGCATCCAAATCGCTGGCATCCTGGCGAATCAAACGTACATAGTCAGAGGGCAGCAGCGTGCCGCGCACCCCCTGGGTGGTGAACAGGAAAAGATCGCCCTGCTTTAGCGCGATATGGGTGTAATCGATATCGACACTGCCATCCATACCCAAGGCGCGGGAAGGGTAGCGATAGCCGCCTAAATCAGTTACATGGTCGCGGCTTAACTGCTCAAACTCTGCGCCGCGCAAGCGAAAGACCAGCGTATCGCCCATATGAAACAGATGGGCCTCACAGCCTCGAAACACCATCACCGACATAGAGGATACAAAACTGCCCTCTTTTACGTGCTGGCTTTGGCTGTAGCACCAGCTGTTAAGCGCGCGAAGCACCCGAGTTGCGGAGGTTTTGACGTCCCAGTGGTCGGGGGTTGAAAAGTAGTCAGCTAAAAAGCCGCGCACGCTTAAATCGCCCGCCTGCTTGGCCATGGTATTGCGTGAGATAGAGTCACTGATAACGGCACAGCCACCTTTCGCACGTAGCAGAGGCGCTTCAGGGAAACGAACCGACATTGAACTGCGGTGTGAGCGCCGATCGGGTGCGACAAACGCTTGACCATAACTGATGAGCAACTGGGCGTGCGACAAGTCATCCTCCTAGGCTGCCGACTCGATCGAGGGACATCACTGTCAACCAATAGTGGTTATGATACACGCTGCTGAGCTGAAACGATGCCCGCCAAACGTCTCTATCGTATTAGCACGCTTTTATATTCGCTCTATTTTACATCGACCCACCTATGTCGCATTGGTAATCGCGCGGTCATCTTCGTATAATCCCCCGCTATAAACGACTCTGAAACAACTGCCTAGCCATGCACTACCAAGGAATCAACGATGAACTTCGATAATATCCCTGCTGGAAAGGATCTCCCCAACGACGTTTACGTAGTAATCGAAATTCCAGCTAACCACGATCCGATCAAATACGAAATTGATAAGGATATGGGCGCGCTACTCGTTGACCGTTTCATGGCCACGCCTATGTTCTACCCAGCCAACTATGGTTTTATCCCGCACACCCTGGCAGACGATGGTGATGCACTTGACGCGCTGGTCGTTACCCCGCACCCCGTTCAGCCCGGCAGCATTATCCGCGCCCGCCCCGTCGGCATGCTGAATATGACCGATGAAGCCGGCGAAGATACTAAATTAGTTTGCGTACCCCACGCCAAGCTAAGCTCACTCTATGACGATATTCAGGAAGTAACTGACCTACCTGAGCTGCTTCGTCAGCAGATCGCTCACTTTTTCGAGAACTACAAAGATCTCGAAAAAGGCAAATGGGTGAAAGTAGAGTCTTGGGAAGGCGCTGACGCTGCACGCAAAGCAATCGAAAAAGCCGTTAGCGCGTACCAAAAAGCGTAATAACATTACGGCGGCGCTACTTTTGCCATGAATACTATAAGGCTGCCTACGGGCAGCCTTATTGCGTTAAAGATTAACGTAGTATTAGCGGGCGCGTCACATCACCGCAGCTTGTACGCGAGGGGTTTAAGGTTGCGGTATGCTATCCATCTTACCTTGCGATGCCATTGATTAAGGACGCACCGTGTTATCTCTTAAACGACTGAGCTTGTTTACACTATTAGTTTTCGTCATCGGTTTGTTACCGCCGATTGCCCACGCTCAATGGTTTACATCATCCAGCAACCAAGATGACTTCTTACCGGTGATGGAGGCCTTCCAACCCACCGCTTGGCACGATGGTAATACACTGTTTATCGGTGTAGACATCGCAGATGAGTACTATCTTTATCGCCACCAGTTAGCGGTTGCTGGTGAAACCGACAATGTCATGCTCGGCGAACCCAATATTCCGGAAGGCACCTTCACTAACGACGAGTTTATGGGTGATGTTTATATCTTCCGCGACCAGTTGGTATTCGAAGTTCCGCTAGAGCCCCCTTACTCAGGCCCACTTAGCATTGAGTTCACCTTTCAAGGCTGCGCCGATGCAGGGCTATGCTACCCGCCGGAGCGCACGAATCTTGAGGCCAGCGAAACTCAACCCCCCAGCCAGTTTGCAAATTGGGATGTCGCTAGCCGCGAAGTGACCGCCGCTGGAGCCGCTGCATCTGAAACCGCCGTTCAGGGTGGCTTCAATGCTCCACAAAGTGAAGATAGCCGCTTCAGCGCCTTAATCAGCGATGCCAGCCTACCACTGGCGCTGGGGCTATTTTTCATCGCCGGCCTGGGGCTGACCTTTACGCCCTGCGTGCTTCCGATGATTCCAATTTTGTCATCAATTGTGGTGGGGCAGAACCCAACCAGGCCACGCGCCTTTGTGCTTTCCGCCAGCTATGTGATGGGTATGGCGCTTACCTACGCACTGGTAGGCGTTTTGATGGGGCTGTTCGGCGCGGGACTTAATCTCCAGGCACGCTTACAGTCCGCCCCGGTATTAATTACCTTCGCAGCGCTCTTTACGCTCTTTGCACTCGCCATGTTTGGTGCGTTTAACCTCAATCTTTCACCCCGTTTGACCAACCGTATTGATGCTTGGCAGGCGCGCGCTCAGCGCAGTGGTCCGCCGGGCTTAGCCTTAGCGGGTGCGCTATCGGTGTTGGTAGTATCACCCTGTGTTACGGCACCCTTGGCCGGGGCACTGGTGTTTATCTCCACAACGGGGGATGCAGTGATGGGTGGCGCCGTGCTATTTGCATTGGGCTTGGGTATGGGCATTCCCTTACTGCTCGTCGGCACCTTTGGCACTACCCTACTGCCGCGCACTGGCGCTTGGATGAATGGCGTAAAAATCGCCTTTGGCTTACTTCTTCTTGGCGTGGCGATTTGGATGGTAGAGCGCCTGGTGGCAGCGCCTATTGCGCTGCTGCTATGGGCCGGGCTGGCGATCGGCAGTGCACTGGCTTTAGGGGCACTGAATTTCAATCAGCCACAGGGCTGGCCGCGGGCGCGGCAAACCTTGGGTCTTATGTTACTTGCGTGGGGGGTACTGCTGGTGATTGGCGCCGCTCAAGGGGGCAACAACCCCCTCCGGCCACTAGCATCCAATACCAGTGCGCCTAGTGAACAACAAGCGGAATCACTCAATTTCATTGAAATAGATAGTATCACCGCGCTGGATGAAGCCATCGCTCAAGCTGACAATGCTGGTCAGCCAGTGTTTGTGCATTTTACCGCCGATTGGTGTATTTCCTGCAAGCTAATGGAGCGTGATGTTTACCCTGACCCTCGCGTCTCCTCTGCTTTGAGTGGCTATACATTAATTGCCGCCGATGTCACCCATACCGATAGCCAAAGTCGTGAGCTGCTTGAGCGGTTCAATCTGTTTGGCCCACCCAGCCTGCTGTTTTTTAATCAAGGAGAAGAAATTCGTGATGCACGAATCCAGGGTGAAGTAACCGCCGATCAGTTGCATGGTCACCTTGAATCTGTCAACCAGTGGTTGGCCAACAGCTAATGCCACCATCCTCGTCAGCTCGGTGTAAAAGCCTTAATGCAGTCTTCTGTCGCGAACATCCTCAAACAGTTGTTTAAATTTATGCTAATCGGCAGCTTCTGGCTGTCGCTGGACATCCTCGCACTTTTTCGGCAAACTCCGCTCCCATATTAGCTAAAATTTTCCTTTTTTAGGGGTGAGAACGAGGTAACGTTCGCTAACATGCAGCGTTCTCTTCATTTTTAAATCTGGTTTACTGCGCTTAATGAGCGCCACAAAGCGCTTCTCGCTCTACGCTTAAGCATTTTGTGACTACCTTTTATGACATTGATGGGGCTATGCCATGGATATCCGCAAAGTTAAAAAACTAATTGAACTGCTCGAAGAGTCCAATATTAGCGAGATTGAAATTCAAGAAGGTGAAGAGTCAGTACGCATTAGCCGTCACCCAAATGGCGCCTCTTGGCAGCAACAGCCAATGCCGCAATATGCGCAACCTAATTACGCACCCGCCCCCAGCGCTCCAACAGTAACACCGGAAGCTGAATCAGCCGGCGCTAGCTATCGTGGTGAAGCGGTGAATTCCCCCATGGTAGGGACTTTCTATCGCAGCCCGGCTCCAGGCGCTAAATCGTTTGTTGAAGTTGGTGATAGCGTTAAGCAAGGCGATACCGTGTGCATCATCGAAGCCATGAAAATGATGAACCAGATTGAAGCTGACCGTGACGGCGTAGTGGAAGCCATTTTAGTGGAAGATGGCGAGCCAGTGGAATTCGATCAACCTATGATCGTTATCGCTTAATCTTTCATTTTCAACACGGGTGGATTCTCCCATGCTGGACAAGGTACTTATCGCGAACCGCGGCGAGATTGCCCTCCGTATCCTACGGGCCTGTAAAGAACTGGGCATTAAAACCGTAGCGGTGCACTCAAAAGCTGATCGTGAGCTAATGCACGTTCGCCTAGCAGATGAAGCCGTGTGTATCGGGCCGGCCTCGTCAACGCAATCTTACTTGAACATTCCTGCGTTAATCAGTGCTGCTGAAGTGACTGACTCAAGCGCTATTCATCCTGGTTACGGTTTTTTATCGGAAAACGCCAACTTTGCCGAGCAGGTAGAGCGTTCGGGCTTTACCTTTATCGGACCCCGCGCTGAGACAATTCGCCTGATGGGCGACAAGGTCAGCGCTATCCAGTCGATGAAGGAAGCCGGTGTTCCTACCGTTCCCGGCTCAGACGGCCCATTGGGTGACGATGACGCCACTAACTTAGCCACCGCGAAGCGCATCGGCTATCCGGTCATCATCAAAGCAGCCTCTGGTGGCGGCGGCCGCGGTATGCGCGTGGTGCATACTGAAGGGCATCTGCTATCGGCCATTACCGTGACCCGCACCGAAGCGCACGCTGCGTTTGGAGACGGCACGGTTTACATGGAGAAGTTTCTTGAGAAGCCGCGCCATGTAGAAGTGCAGGTACTTGCCGACGGTCAAGGCAACGCCATACATCTTTTTGATCGCGACTGCTCACTGCAGCGCCGCCATCAAAAAGTGCTTGAAGAGGCACCGGCACCAGGTCTTGACCCGGAAGCCCGCGCCAAAGTGCTTGAAGCGTGTCGTCAAGCGTGCATTAAAATTAACTACCGCGGCGCCGGCACCTTTGAGTTCTTGTACGAAGACGGTGAATACTTCTTCATTGAGATGAATACCCGTGTTCAGGTTGAGCACCCGGTCACCGAAATGGTCACCGGCGTGGATATCGTCAAAGAACAGCTACGCATTGCCTCTGGCCTGCCGCTGTCGATTCGGCAAGAAGATGTAAAACTCTCAGGCCACGCTTTTGAGTGCCGGATTAATGCCGAAGACTCACGTACCTTTATGCCCTCACCTGGCAAGGTCACGCTGTTTCACGCACCAGGCGGTCTAGGTGTACGCATGGACTCACATCTCTATACAGGTTACACCGTGCCTCCGCATTACGACTCTCTGATCGGCAAGCTGATCACTTGGGGAGCAGACCGTGAAATCGCCTTAACGCGGATGCGCAATGCCCTCGACGAGCTATTGGTAGAAGGCATCAAAACCAATATTGACCTGCAAAAAGACCTGGTTCGCGACAGCTACTTCCGTCAAGGCGGCGTCAATATTCACTACCTGGAAAAGAAACTCAGCAGCTAAATCTGCCTTTCCAGCGTCACGATTGATGCCTAGCGGGGTGGCTATGTCCACCCCGTACTCGTTTTTTATTCGCGTTGCGGAGAATCTCCATGCCCTGGCTTCAACTCAAAGCCCATGTCGCCCCTGAGCAAGCAGAGTTCCTCGAAGAGCTCTTGATCAATGAGGGGGCAACGGCCATTGGCCTTCAAGACGCCCACGATGACCCGGTATTTGAGCCTGAGCGCGGCACCACACCGCTTTGGCAAGATACCATTCTAACGGGCCTCTACGACGACCTTGAGGGCGTCGAGAGCATGCTGGAGCGTATTCAAGCTGCATGGTCGGAGCAACAGCCTGGCGAACCCTGCCCAACCATCGAGTATGAGCTACTGGCCGACCGTGACTGGGAGCGTGAGTGGATGGATGATTTCACCCCGCTACGCATGGGCCAACGGCTTTGGATTGTGCCCAGCTGGCACGAGCCGCCAGAGGCCGACGCGGTTAACTTGATCCTTGATCCTGGCCTTGCCTTTGGCACCGGCACACACCCCACAACAGCCCTATGCCTTGAGTGGCTGGATGAACTCGCGGTTGCCGGACACTTAGCGCAGCAGCCGGTACTTGATGTGGGCTGTGGCTCGGGCATTCTCGCCATTGCCGCGCTCAAGCTGGGCGCCAGTCACGCTGATGCCACCGACATTGACCCCCAGGCGTTGCAAGCCAGCCGTGATAACGCAGAGCGCAATGGCATCGCCGAAGAAGCGTTAAACCTCTACTACCCCGAGCAGTTAAGTGATGGCGGGAGCTATCCCATTGTGACGGCCAATATTCTGGCGGGCCCGCTTGTCGAACTGGCAGCAATGATTGCCGGGCATGTGGCCCCTGGCGGTCGCATTGCACTATCCGGCATATTAGCCAACCAGGCCGATGATGTTTATCAAGCCTATGCAGCCCAAGGGATTACCATGCAAGAGCCGGTAATTCGCGAAGGCTGGGTGCGCCTTTCTGGTCAGCGTCCACGTTAAAGCAGCGTACGGCCTTCACCCTGCCGCTGAGTAGGCGTATCATACGCCCCCTTGAAAGCGCCTACTCATCGCTAGCTCAGTTTTTAGACAGCCCAATGCCATGACAATAAATGTACCCGCCACTTCCGGCTTACCCACCATCGGCCCGTATCAGTTACCCAACCGGGTAATACTTGCGCCGATGGCGGGCGTCACCGACCGCCCTTTTCGTCAGCTCTGCCGACAATTGGGGGCTGGCTGGGTAGTAGGTGAAATGGTGACCGCAGATCCCAGCCTATGGCATACGCGAAAATCGCAGCTACGTATGGATCATCGTGGCGAGCCCGACCCGCGCGTTGTGCAAATCGCGGGTGGCGATGCAGCAATGCTGGCTCAGGCAGCTCGCTTGAATGCCGAGTTGGGTGCGCAGATTATTGATATCAATATGGGTTGTCCCGCAAAAAAAGTATGCAATAAAGCGGCGGGGTCAGCCCTACTGCGTGATGAAGCATTGGTGGCAGAGATTCTTGAGGCGGTAGTCGCGGCGGTTGATATTCCGGTGACGCTTAAAATTCGCACCGGCTGGTGCGCTGAAACGAACAATGGGTTGCGCATTGCGCAACTTGCCGAGTCAGCGGGCATTCAATCGTTAGCCGTACATGGCCGACATCGCGAGCAGCGCTATACTGGACAGGCAGAGTACGACACGATTGCTGAGATCAAATCACGCCTCTCGATACCAGTCATCGCCAACGGCGACATAATAAGTCCTGAAAAAGCCGCCGAAGTGCTCGTTTATACCGGCGCTGATGCAGTCATGGTGGGACGTGGCGCCCAAGGCAACCCGTGGAT
The DNA here is from genome assembly GCF_050269715.1 of Halomonas sp. NPDC076908. Lineage (NCBI taxonomy): Bacteria > Pseudomonadati > Pseudomonadota > Gammaproteobacteria > Oceanospirillales > Halomonadaceae > Halomonas > Halomonas sp. NPDC076908. The sequence continues at coordinate 172,148 of NZ_JBNNIW010000003.1, forward strand.
TTTCCAGCAGATTAGTCATTATCTTCAGTATGGGGAGCGGATGGCACTGCCTACTCTCATAGAGCGTCACCACGTGCTTAAGGAGCATGTTGCGGCGCTACATGAGTTTTATGGCGACACCATGGGCGTACGAATTGCACGCAAGCACGTTGGTTGGTATCTCAACGATGACCCACGCTTTACGCAACCCCAACAGCGCGCGCTTAAGCAGCAGTTTAATGCATTAGCCTTACCCGAAATGCAATTTGATTGGATCAACGACGCGATGGCACCCGATGCTGCCACGCGTTTGCTAGCCAAAGGAAGCCATGCTGCATGACCGAACGCGATCTTCTCTCTAGCACGACTAATTCCCACACGGTCTCCCACCTTGTGGGCACGCTGGCCGACCCTGCCGCCAGCACACCCCCACAGCCGCTTCGGGAAGCTGTGGAGACCGCCATGCGCCGCTACTTCGAACATCTCGATGGCAGTCAAGCAACTGACCTATATGCCATGGTGATGGCTGAAGTTGAAGCACCCTTGCTGGCCTGCGTATTGGAACATACCGACGGCAACCAGACCCGAGCCGCAGATGTACTAGGACTCAACCGTGGCACCCTGCGCAAAAAACTAAAGCTTTACGGACTTATCGAAGGTGACGCCCCATAACGATGGGGCGTTGTTGTTTTTAATTCTCGATTCTGCACACGAGCACTCTAATGGCTGATAACCCTCTTATGCCTGATAACCCTTCCTTGACTGACAGGAGCGCTACCCCCGTCCGCCGCGCCCTTTTAAGCGTTTCTGATAAAACTGGCATTGTGGAATTCGCCCGCGGCCTGACCGAGCATGGTGTGGAACTCCTCTCGACGGGTGGCACCTTCCGCCTGCTGCAGGAAAATGCCATTCCAGTAAAAGAAGTTTCTGAACATACAGGCTTCCCCGAAATCATGGATGGCCGCGTCAAAACCCTGCATCCGAAAATTCACGGTGGCATTTTAGCTCGCCGTGGCCAGGATGATGCGGTAATGGCCGAGAACGATATCACCCCCATTGATATGGTGGTCGTCAATCTGTACCCCTTTGCCACCACGGTTGCCAAGCCAGATTGCACGCTAGAAGATGCTATCGAGAATATCGATATTGGCGGCCCTACCATGGTCCGCGCCTGCGCTAAAAACCACGCCTACACCACCATCGTGGTCAATAGCAGTGATTACGCTCGAGTGCTGGGTGAGTTGGCAGCACAAGATGGCCTAGTCAGTAACGCCACGCGTTTTGATTTAGCAGTTAAAGCCTTTGAGCACACCGCTGGTTATGATGGCGCGATTGCCGATTATCTCGGCCGCATGGTAAATCCTGCTGATGAAGCATTCCCGCGCACCTTTAACCTGCAGCTACACAAAAAGCAGGACATGCGATACGGTGAAAATCCTCATCAGCATGCGGCTTTTTACGTTGACCCTGACGCCAGCGAACCGAGCGTAGCCACCGCAAGGATGCTCCAGGGCAAGCCGCTGTCGTATAACAACGTCGCCGATACCGACGCAGCCTTTGAGTGTGTAAAAGCGTTTAACGAGACTGCTTGTGTGATCGTAAAGCACGCCAACCCTTGCGGTGTCGCGATTGGCGCAACCGCCCTGGCAGCTTACGATAAAGCCTTTGCCACCGACCCGACCAGCGCCTTCGGCGGGATTATCGCCTTCAATACACCGCTGGACGCAGTGACAGCTCAGGCGATTATTGATCGTCAGTTCGTCGAGGTCATCATTGCGCCTGGGGTCAGCGACGAAGCTGCTGCTATTGTGGCCAATAAGCAGAACGTTCGCTTATTAGACGTCAGTGACAACTGGCCCGGCCAACATCAATCAACGTTTGATCTTAAACGTGTGAACGGCGGTTTATTGGTGCAGGATCGCGACGAAGGCATGGTGGCGCGGGAAGATTTAACCGTAGTAAGCGAGCGCGCGCCTAGCGAACAAGAGCTGCGTGACCTTGCTTTCGCCTGGCGGGTAGCCAAATTCGTAAAATCAAATGCCATTGTCTACGCCAAAGATGGACAGACCGTCGGCGTCGGCGCCGGGCAAATGAGCCGCGTCTACTCAGCGAAAATTGCCGGCATTAAAGCCGCTGATGAAGGCCTCTCAGTGCCAGGTTCTGTTATGGCATCTGATGCGTTTTTCCCCTTTCGTGACGGCATTGATGCCGCTGCCGCCGCTGGCATTACCGCTGTGATTCAACCGGGCGGTTCCATGCGTGATCAAGAAGTAATTGATGCCGCCAATGAAGCAGGTATTGCCATGGTGTTTACCGGCATGCGTCACTTCCGTCATTAAACGAGTTAGTAACGCCCCAAAATGAAGAAGCCCCACCTGCACATTGCTGGTGGGGCTTTTACACTCTTTTTTTACATTCTTGCTTAAGCTTTTAATACAAAAACATCGGGCTTAACCAAGGTCGATACATAGATATTTGGTTTCAAGGTACTCTTCCAAGCCCTGGTGACCACCTTCGCGGCCTAGACCCGATGCTTTTACACCACCAAAGGGTGCAGCGGCATTGGAGATGGCGCCGGTATTAATACCTACCATGCCATAATCAAGCGCTTCTGCGACTCGCCATACGCGGGCAAGATCCCGGGAGTAGAAGTAAGAGGCCAGGCCATACTCGGTATCATTGGCCATCTCAATGGCGGTTTCCTCATCGTCAAAGGGGAAAACCGCCGCTAGAGGACCAAACGTCTCCTCATGGGCCACTTTCATTTTATCAGTGGCAAAGCTGATTAGCGTCGGCGTGAAGAAATTACCGCCCAAGGGGTGCGGATGGCCTCCTAGCAGCAATTCAGCGCCATTATCGATGGCGTCCTGAACATGCTCACTGACCTTTTTAACGGCATTTTCATCAATGAGTGGACCAATATTGATATTTGGCTTGGTGCCATCACCCACATGCAACTCGCTGTTCATCGCCACCGCCAATTTCTCACAGAAGGCGTTGATGACACTGGACTGCACTAAAAAGCGGTTGGTGCAGACACAGGTTTGGCCGGCATTGCGGAATTTTGCCGCCATGGCACCTTCAACAGCCGCGTCCAAGTCCGCATCTTCAAACACAATAAAGGGTGCGTTGCCGCCCAACTCGAGCGAAATCTTCTGCACGTGCTCAGCGGCTTGGGCCATTAGCTTGCGGCCTACCTCTGTGGAACCCGTAAAAGTGATCTTGCGCACTTTGGGTGACTGGGTCATCGCCTTAGCAATATCACTAGCGCTGCCCGGTACTACATTGAACACACCGCGGGGAATACCAGCACGTTCGGCTAAAAGCGCTAGCGCCGTGGCTGAAAATGGTGTTTGACTGGCAGGCTTAACAACAATAGTGCAACCCGCCGCTAACGCAGCACCTGCTTTGCGAGTAATCATCGCGGCAGGAAAATTCCACGGTGTAATCGCCCCCACCACGCCTACCGGCTGTTTGGTAACCACAATGCGTTGATTGGCTTTAGCGGCGGGTATCGTTTCACCGTAAACGCGTCGCGCTTCTTCGGCAAACCAGCGTAAAAAGCTGGCTGCATAAGCAATTTCACCCGCGGCTTCTTTAAGAGGTTTGCCCTGCTCGTAGGTCATCAGCATGGCAAGGTCTTGCTGATGCTCCATCATCAGGTCATGCCATTTCATCAGCATATCGGCGCGCTCTTGAGCGGTGAGTGCCCGCCAAGCGGGTAGCGCAGCATCAGCAGCGTCAATCGCCCGCTCGGTTTCGGCTCTACCTAACCGAGGAATATCACCAATTGCTTCGCCGGTCGCCGGGTTCAATACTGTAATCTGCTCGCCGCTGTCTGCTGCAACCCAGCTACCATCTATGTAGGCAAACGGGCAATATAGCTGCGTTTCTTTAAGCGCTTCCATGAAAGACTCCTGACCAAATTATGGCCTTGTAGGCTCATTAACCACTTCATGCTAAGTCGAAACGGCCCTTTAAACCAAATTTGTAGCGTGAGCAGCTCGCCCATTAGCGATGACTGATCTAGCTAATGAGCATTAAAAACTCATGCCTTGTAGACTGATTTTTACGAAATCCACCTAACATCACCGATGATGTCATGCTGGAATTCTGCTTTTCAACACCACGCATCATCATGCAGAGGTGGCGAGCTTCGATCACTACAGCAACTCCTTTTGCCTGAGTCACTTCCTGAACCGCATCGGCGATTTCTCGCGTCAGGTTCTCCTGAATCTGCATACGACGTGCAAACATATCGACAATACGCGCAAATTTAGAAAGACCTAACACTTTTCCATTGGGCAAATAAGCAATATGGCATTTGCCAATAAACGGTAGTAAGTGATGCTCACACATTGAATACAATTCAATGTCTTTAACTAGCACCATTTCATCCGTTTGCGATTCAAATACCGCCCCGTTAATAATTTCTTCCAGCGATTGAGTATAGCCAGCATTTAAAAACTGCATAGCCTTAGCCGCCCGCTTCGGCGTATCTCTCAGCCCCTCGCGGTCAGGATTTTCTCCCAATGCAGTAATTATCTGGCGGTAGTGTTCGGCGATATCATCGGACATGTTAAGCCTCTTCAAAAACGATGCGCAACAGCGTTAGGCGGCCAGCTAGGTCAACTGCTTTTTGCGCTTATGAAAATAAAACTCTTGTTAGACGCTATGTTCCCAACGCCTTTCTCTGCACAACTTGTACAAAAAGTATACTTTTAATAAAACTCACACAACGAGTATTAATCAAAAAGAGCATTTTACCGCACCTGCTTCGCCTGTGGCAGAGTGACACGGCCCCCACTTTGCAACCAAAGCGCCTGTGATATGATGAATTGTTTCTATTTCCTGCTTTCAGTGCAGGCGACAACTTTGAGAGCCGACCATGTCATTTAAACCCTCACCCATTTGGTTAACCGCCATCGTGGCCCCTTTATTCGCTATGCCACTGCTTGCTGACGAGTCCACTTTGACTCTACCAAGTGAGGCAACGGTGGGCGTAGAAGTGGTTGAAGAGCTCACGTTTACATCAGGACAAGCCCGGCTAGACGACATCTTATTACACCCTATTCAGGCAGCAGGCGCGTCACACTCATTGCCTGAATATTGCGTCATTATTGGTACTGCACAGTTAAACAATGATCGCATTCGGATTACTACTCAAAATGCGACATGCATTGAAACTAATGATGCGAATAGCAATATTTTTTCAGGCGATTTTATGGCCAGTGCCTATGCGGAAGATGGCCAATACGCTATTGCCTGCGATGGATCGCCCTGCACGCTTTCGCCCGGGCAACCCTTTCTACTGACTCTGGATGAAGCGGTAGAAATTGAAGAGCTTGATAACCCCTCTGCAGAGCTAAACCAGCGTCGCCAGCAGGCGAACGGTGAAGGCGTTGCCAACCCAATCCCCCGCGAGCAGCCCAACCCAGACGCTGAATAGCAAATACCCGGACCCACGCTGGTTGGTTTATGCCAACCAACGTGGGTTATCTAATTGTAAGCACTGCTGTTCTAATTGGCGGATATGCTGATCCCAGTAACCGTTGTCGGCTACCCATGGAAACGCACGCGGAAAGGCGGGGTCATCCCAGCGGGATATCAACCAAGCAGTGTGTCGTATCAGCCGATAGCTTCTTAGCGGCTCGATAAGCGACATTTGTTCTGAAGGGAAGGAACACGTTTCCTCATAACCTTCGATAATTTCATTTAAGTATGGCCGCCAGCCCTCAGGGTCATCAGTGGGCAGCAGCATCCAGATATCCTGAATAGCGGGCGCCATTAGGCAGTCGTCGAAATCGACCAGCGTAAACTGCTCTTCGCGGCCTAGCACATTGCCAAGATGGCAATCACCATGGCAACGAATCATGCTGCTCGCGGGTACGTTATGTTTTAAAAGGTGTTGATGCATCTTTTGTATAACGCGCTCATAGGCACGTTGTTGATAAAGGGTTAACCGCTCACTTGCCAGCACGCGCTGCTGCGCATCAAGAACACCGCTCGCCATCTCTAAGTATGGCCGGTGTTGAAACGCCTTCTTAGCCGACACTTGATGTAACCGCCCTAACACCTCCCCCATTGCAAACAAATGAGCAGGATTATCCAGCTCTGGCGCCTGGCCTGGGCAGTGGGGAAATAGCGCAAAACTAAATGTCTTAAAGTGGTGTAGAGACACACCCTCTGCATCACGCCAAGGAGCTACCACCGGCACCTTGCTGTTAGCCAACTCCTGCAAAAAATCATGCTCTTCCTGAATCGCCACATCTAACCACCGATTAGGGCGGTAAAACTTAATAATCCAGTTTTTGCCATCTTCACCACGAAACATCAGTACACGGTTTTCATAACTGTTGAGCGCGAAGGGCTCCCCTGCTGGCCAAATACCGAGCGACTCAGCGGCTGACATCACTAAATCTGGCGAAAGAGAGCTAAACGGGTGTGACATAGGTCACTCCTGGGTTGGCAAAGGGGCTAGTTAATTAGCTAAAGGGTTATTCTATCAATCCTTGCCTAGGGGTGTCCGCGCTGCCGCCCAAATATCGACGCGTTTCGCACCTGCTTTGAGCGCAGCAGTTGCCAGTGCATGTCCAGTAGAGCCGGTAGTGACAACATCATCGATAATCACTATATGACGAGGCAGTTTTGCTTCAATCACAAAAGCACCGGCTAAATTTGCCACTCGCTCGCGGCGGTTCAGCGTACGCTGTGAAGGGCTATCCTTAATCCGCCTGGCATTGACTAGTGGCACATCACAGATTTTAGCCAACTGCTCTGCTAACCAGTGAGACTGATTAAACCCACGCGCTCTTGCATTCGTCGGTGTCATCGGTACCGATAAAAAGGCATCCCCTTTATCCGTTGGCGGCGTCATTAACATTAAGTCGAAAAGCAACATACCTGCTCTGGTCGTGGCATGAAATTTGAAATCATGCACTAATTCTTTAACCACACCTTGATACAACAACCCAGTGTGGGTGGCCGAAAAGGCGGGCGGGTCGACCAGGCAGTGCCCGCACAATGGCTGCGCATGCCCCACTGGTTCGCCGCACTGACGGCAGGCATGTAAGTTCCAGGGAAGCTCTTGCTCACAGGTAAAGCACCACCCGTGCCCTTCTGCAGGTGCCAAGCAGAATGCACAGTAGCCAGGTAGCTCACGCTTTAACCAGGTGCTCCCCCGCTGCAGCCATCGTTTTAAATACATACCCCCTCCGTGGCATTGCTTGAAAATCTAACGCTGACGCATCATGTTTAAGATATATTTTAAAATCACTTATTGACTTCAAATGGAATGATGATAATATACGCCTCGTCTTCGCGGATGTGGTGGAATTGGTAGACACGCTAGATTTAGGTTCTAGTGCCGTAAGGTGTGGGAGTTCGAGTCTCCCCATCCGCACCAATTACTTGTTAGTTTTTAAGATATAGCATCATCCTATCTCTTCAATTAGTCGCCATATTTCAAGCTATAAGTTCAATATGGTTTACTTTTTGGCCAGTATTTAGCATCTATCTATACCAAATCATTCGCTCAAATCAATCAATGGCTAACTGCCATTTTTTTGTGCTTGAGTTATGCATATCTATCAATGTTAACAAGCTCAGCGACAGACTGCCCCCTGCTGTTTCACTAAGCTGTGTGCACATTTTTCAGCTCTATTTTTTCCGCTATATTTACGACGTACGATCAGTTATGGCTATGAGAAGGATCTCATCCAATGGAATGGCTTAACGATAACGCCCAGGCAATTTCCGCCGTCGCAAGTGTTTGCACGCTGCTTGTATGGATATTCTATGCCCAGTTGCTTTATAACGGCTACGTTCGCCAGCGTCGCCCGCGGATCATTATTAATCGCGGTAAAGGAATAGGCACTGAAGCGCTCTGCTTAGTTAGTAATATGAGTAGCGAGGCTATCTATATTCAACATTTAGAGGCCATTCTGCATACTCGACAAGGCAGCTACTCGCTTGATGTTGTTGAGTACCAACAGCAAGGCGACGAACAGGAAGAAGATAGCTACCGCACCCATCAAGGCCCGCTTGCTTCAGGGGATTATCTGCACATCCAATCGTTTGGCAATATTGTCAGCCAGGTCAAACAGCATTGGAAACTCGAAGATGACTTGCTCCATGGGCATAACATTCAGCTCGAAATTCGCGTGATCGCTATTTACGGCTCTGAAGATATGCCAATGGGAGCTTCGCGCAATTTTAACCTAGATTTAAATGCATCGCCCAATCACCAACTCATACCCGCTAGCGTGGATACGCATCGGCTTAATACTCGTAGTCAACGCAAGCGTGTGCTGAAATGGGCAAAAGAAATTGAAACCCATAAAGCACGTTAAACTCCTTCATTAACAGGCGGCAAAGCACGCTACTATTGAGTACTCTCGATGCATAAAATGATAACGTTCTGCTGGCTTGGCTTAATGACTTCACTCGCCACCAATGCTTATGCTGAAGAGGAAGATAGCGACTTACCTGAGTGGGCTGAAGAGCGCGTAGAGCCATTTCGTGAAAGCGTAGGCAATTGGGTCGATAATACCTCACGTCGCATTGATGGTTTTTTTGGTACTGACGATCATATGCAGGTTGCCAACGAATCCTATCTACGCCTGGGGCAAGAAATTGACTGGATGGAGGGAGAGGGGACCAGCGGTGATATCAATCTTCGTTACCGTATTGACCTTCCCACGTCAGAAGATCGTTTGCGCTTAGTTATTGAGAGTGACCCAGAAGAGTCTCAAGGCACGCTCGAAGAGCAAGGCTCGGGAAGATTAGCGAATGATCAACGTGACCGTAGCAGCTCCACACTGGGCCTAGACTGGTTAGAGAGCCGCGACAAACGTGAAAACTGGAGCAACCGAGTCGGTGCCGGTGTTCGGCTAAGATTTCCCATAGATCCGTACGTACGATTTACCAGCGAGCGGCTATGGCAACTTGGCGATGGGCCTTGGCATTTGGAGTCTCACAACCGGGTGTCATGGTTTAACAATGAAGGCTACTCAGCACGGACACGCTGGGATGTTGGCCGTCCCTTAAGTGAAAACCGTCATTTACGCTTTATTTCAAACGTGCAATGACGTGAGGAAGAAGACACGCTTGAATACAGTGAAGTTGCTGAAATTAACCATCGCATCAATCGACGTAGCGCACTTCGCTACTCTGCCATTGCGATAGGCGAAAGCATTTCCAACCCGCGCATGACCAATTATTACCTGCAAACGCGCTATCGCCGTGATGTTCACAAAGGGATTTTATTTGCCGATGTGATTCCAGAGCTCCACTTTCAGCGCGACGTCAGCTATGACCCTCGCTGGGCGATGACGCTACGTCTGGAAATGTATTTCCAGCGCGAAATCAGTCGCGACTATTTTTAATTCCATTTTTAATACAATGGCGTTAATAGCATTGCCGGGAGGCAGGCAGCTTTGGCTCGCCACCTCCCACAACTCGCAATAGACAACTAGCCCCAATAGATAGCTAGGTTAGCGCTAGCAGTTTATCAAAGCCGTAAACCGCCATCGCACTCAATAATACGACCAGTGAAATAGTCATTCTCAACGATAAAGGCGACGCTCTGGGCAATATTATCAGGCTCACCTAAGCGTTTTAGCGGCACGTTAGAGGAGATGCGCTCCAACATATCAGGCCGCATAGCAGCAGTCATCTCGGTTGCAACAAACCCAGGCGCCACGGTGCCGGTACGAATTCCATAACGCGCCAGCTCTTTACTCCAAGTGACCGTAAGCGCATGTACGCCTGCCTTGGCAGCCGCATAATTACTCTGCCCCGCATTGCCCGCACGAGAGATACTAGAGATATTGACAATCACCCCTTCGTGCCCTGCTTCAATCATCTGAGTCGCCGCCTCACGGCCACATAAGAAAACACCGGTTAAATTAACATCGATAACGCTCTGCCAGGATGCCAATGACATGCGTTTTTCTACATGGCCATCTTTAGCTTTAACCAGAAGCGCATCCTGAGTAATACCGGCATTATTGATGCAGCCACTGACGGGCCCCATGCGCTCAGCAATATCGCTAAACGCTTGGATCACGGATGCTTCTTCTGCAACATTCACAACAAACGCCTGGGCATCAATACCTTCCGCAGCAAGTTGAGATACGGCCTGATCAAGTGAGTCAGCGCTCATATCCAATAGCGCCATACGCGCGCCCTGTTTTCCTAATCGCAGCGCCATGGCATAACCCAGGCCTCGCGCACCACCGGTGACGGCGATCACTTTATCGGCAAGTATCATTATTAACTCCTTACGGCAGATAATTCAGCTTTATTGTGCATTGCAGCATAGAGCAAACATAGAACAAATAGCGATAAAAATCGAGCTATTCCCTAGCAGCAACACTCAACTCTAGCTGCTTGTTATTGGCATTTCTGGCACAATATTATGCAATTACAACTGGTGTTGAGCCGCTTTTATTAGCGTTTATTGGAGTCAGTCATGCCCATTCTTATTTCCATATCTCTATTTACCCTGCTTGATTTTGTTATTCTTTTTTCAATTGGAAGTCAAATAGGTTTGTTAACAACCTTGCTTCTAGTGCTGGGCACCGGCTTCGCGGGACTACATCTGATTCGTAAGGAAGGCGTCTCTACACTGGCTCGTGCGCGCCAACGTATGCAGGTGGGTGAGCTTCCCTCAAGCGAACTATTCACCGGCGCGGCACTGATCTTTGGCGGTGCGCTGTTAATGGCTCCGGGCTTTTTATCCGATGCACTAGGGCTTGCATGCCTAATACCGAGCGCCCGCCAGTTACTGTTTAAAGCCCTTACCTGGTTGGGGCTGAAAACCGTCGTTGGTAAACAGCAAGGGCCACATGCCTCCTCTACCCACTCCTATACATCCGAGGAGCGTGTTGATGAGGCATTTAAAGACGCCAACTCACAAGACGCTTCATCGGCTTACCAGGAAGGCCCTATTGAGGGAGACTTTATTAGTCGTGATGAGCCTTCTCGTCGCCGCTAAGCCCCGTTTCGAAAATAAATACACAAAAAAAGCAATTTTTTATTGCCTCCCCCCTTGAAAGGCCACCTGCAGCCCCCATTTTTCAGGCAGCACATAAATTCGGTGGCTGACTCTTACAGACGCATTCTTGAAGAGCAGTTGCCATTAACAAGGAAGACCGTAAGGTCTTCACTTCTCGCGGCGCAGCAGTCCCACGAGAACTTTTTAGCGAACCGCCCTACCAGGGCTTCAACCATACTCAGGAGAACGTGAATGAATATCCGTCCTTTGCACGATCGTGTCATCGTCCGTCGCGTTGAAGAAGAGCAGAAAACCGCTGGCGGCATCGTGCTTCCGGGCAATGCACAAGAGAAACCGACGCGTGGAGAAGTACTTGCTGTCGGTAATGGCCGCATTCTCGAAAATGGCGATGTCCGTCCTCTCGACGTTAAAGTTGGCGATAACGTGATCTTTAAAGATGGCTACGGTGTCGAGAAACAGAAAGTCGACGGCGAAGAAGTCTTGATCATGAGCGAAGCCGATATTCTTGCGGTTGTTGAAGGCTAACAGTCGTTGCTGCTCACATTTGACTGATGAGCACCTCGATTATTTACTTTCACGTTTTGCATTCAATTTAGGAAGTAGCAGATATGTCAGCTAAACAAGTTAAGTTTTCAGATGATGCCCGTAAACGTATGGCCCGCGGTGTTGACGTCCTGGCCAACGCGGTAAAAGTAACCCTCGGCCCTAAAGGCCGTAACGTGGTACTGGAAAAATCTTTCGGCTCCCCAACTGTCACTAAAGACGGCGTTTCTGTAGCCAAAGAGATCGAACTGAAAGATAAGTTCGAAAACATGGGCGCACAGATGGTTAAAGAAGTTGCTTCACAGACTTCTGACGCCGCCGGTGACGGCACTACCACCGCTACCGTTCTCGCTCAGGCCATTATCGCTGAAGGCTTGAAAGGCGTAACGGCCGGTATGAACCCGATGGATCTTAAGCGCGGTATCGATCAAGCTGTTGCTGCTGCCGTTAAAGAAATCAAAGCAATGTCTGTACCTTGCACCGACACCAAGTCGATTGCTCAGGTAGGTACTATCTCTGCTAACGGTGACAAGCGCATCGGCGAAATCATTGCCGAAGCGATGGAAAAAGTCGGCAAAGAAGGCGTCATCACTGTTGATGAAGGCCGTGGCTTTGAAGACGAGCTGGAAGTGGTTGAGGGTATGCAGTTTGATCGCGGCTACTTATCTCCTTACTTCGTCACCAACCAGGACACCATGACGGTTGAATTGGAAGATCCTTACATCCTGCTAGTGGATAAAAAGATCTCCAACATCCGTGAGCTGCTGCCGGTACTGGAAGCCGTTGCTAAGCAAGGCAAGCCGCTGGCTATTATCGCTGAAGATATCGAAGGCGAAGCGCTGGCAACGCTGGTTGTTAACAACATGCGCGGTATCGTTAAAGTCGCTGCTGCCAAAGCACCGGGCTTCGGCGATCGTCGTAAATCCATGCTGCAGGATATCGCTATCCTGACGAACGGCACGGTCATCTCTGAAGAAGTCGGCCTGACGCTTGAGCAAGCTAACCTGGACCACCTGGGTACTGCTAAGCGCATGACCATGTCTAAAGAGAACACCACTATCATTGATGGTGCTGGTGCAGAAGGCGATATCGAAGCCCGCGTTAACCAGATCCGCGCGCAAATCGAAGACACCTCTTCTGATTACGACAAAGAGAAGCTGCAAGAGCGCGTTGCCAAACTGGCAGGCGGTGTTGCCGTTATCCGCGTCGGTGCTGCCACCGAAGTGGAAATGAAAGAGAAGAAAGCCCGCGTTGAAGACGCCCTGCACTCTACTCGTGCAGCCGTTGAAGAGGGCGTCGTCCCTGGTGGCGGTACCGCACTGGTTCGCGTTATGGCGAAAGTACAAGGCCTGACCGGCGAAAACGAAGACCAGAACCACGGTATCAACATGGCGCTACGCGCTATGCAGTCACCGCTGCGTCAGATCGTTTCCAATGCTGGTGAAGAGCCCGCCGTGGTTATCAACCGTGTGAAAGATGAAACCGGCAACTTCGGTTACAACGCACAAACCGGCGAATACGGCGACCTGTTCGAAATGGGTGTTCTTGACCCCGCAAAAGTTACCCGTACTGCGCTACAGTCCGCTGGTTCTGTTGCTGGTCTTATGATCACCACTGAGTGCATGATCGCTGAAGACCCGGAAGAGAAAGAAGCTGGCCCAGACATGGGTGGCATGGGCGGGATGGGTGGCATGGGCGGCATGATGTAATGCAACCCTGAGCCCTTTGCTCAAGACTGCTAGCTGTTAAAGTAGTCACCAACAACCCCGCCTTGTGCGGGGTTGTTGCGTTTAAGGCCTGCTGTTTTACGCGGCTTGATTCACCTATACGGTTGGTGAGCGTGGTATCATCTGCGCGATTTTTTTAAGCTACCGGGCTGACTAGCGCATGTTGCAGCATATCCGTATCGTACTCGTTCAGACCTACCACCCAGGCAACATTGGGGCTGCCGCGCGAGCCATGAAAACCATGGGCTTAACCGAGCTAGTGCTGGTTAATCCGCGTATGTTTCCCGATGAAGAAGCAACCCGTCTAGCGGCAGGCGCCACTGATGTACTGGAGAGTGCTCTTGTGGTTAGCTCGCTGGGGGAAGCCGTTAACGATTGCGTTCAGGTCGTTGGTGCCAGCGCGCGCTTACGCAGCCTACCCTTGCCCCACTTCGACGAACCCGATGAGATGGCGGCAGACGTCATTCAGAATGCACAAACGGCGCCAGTGGCGCTAGTGTTTGGACGCGAACGTTCGGGACTGACTAACGATGAAATTGGCTGCTGCACGCACCAGGTCAGCATTCCCGCCAATCCTGATTACGGCATTCTCAATTTATCCCAGGCGGTACAGATACTGGCTTACGAAGTGCATCGGGCCTGGCGTAAAGGTGAGGAGAGCGGCTTTGCTTATCAGCGCCCGCTGGAAGCAACGCCGCCCAGCCGCGAACAGTTCTTACACTTTCAGGCGCACCTGGGCCGTTTAATGCAGGAGAGCGGCTTTTTAACCCAGCCACACGCGCGCACCGAAGAGCAGTTGCAAGCCCTCTTCGCCCGCGCCCAGCCCAGCCGCAAAGAGCTTTCGCTGTTGCGTGGGCTATTAAGTGCGTTTGAAAGCCACCTGCCGAAGTAGTGATTTAATCGAGCACGATCAAAAAAGGGCCAACAGCGTTGTCCCTTTTTATATTTCTCAAATAGTTTTTTAAACAGTTTTTAAAACAGACCCTTTAGAGCATCATCGCGGCTAACCAACCAAAGCCCACTAACGGGATGTTGTAGTGCAGAAATGTCGGCACCACGCTGTCCCACATATGATCGTGCTGACGATCAACGTTCAGGCCTGACGTTGGCCCTAAGGTTGAATCCGAGGCTGGTGAGCCAGCATCACCCAACGCAGCCGCGGTGCCCACCAGTACGACCGTCGCCATGGGCGAAAAGCCGAACTGAACCGCCAGAGGCACAAAGATGGCGGCAATAATCGGAATGGTCGAGAAAGACGAGCCGATACCCAGGGTAATAAATAACCCAACCAGCAGCATTACCAACGCCGCCAAACCACGGTTATCGCCAAAGATTGCAAACGCACCAGAAACCAAAGCATCAATTTCACCGGTGGTTTTCATGACTTCGGCAAAGCCCGCCGCTGAAATCATAATAAAACCGATCAGCGCCATCATGCGCATACCGCTGGTGAACAGATCGTCCGCTTCGCGCCACTTAAAAATACCGCCCAGCGACAGTAAACCAATGCCCACCAAGCCACCCAGTATCATTGAACCGCTATACAGCTGCAGGCCGAGGGCCGCGACAATCGCCACTCCGGACATTACCAGACCCAGCATGTGCGGCTTTGCAGGCGTATGACCCTCAGAAACATTGGCAGCAATATCCTGGGCCTGATAGTCGCGGGGGCGTCGGTAACTCCATAGCAGTGCAACTATGAGGCCGAGCGCCATACCGCCTACCGGGATAGCCATGGCCATGGGCACCATCCCACGGGTGATTTCCAATCCCAACGGTTCACCCGCGCTGTTTAAGTTAGCCAATAAAATATCGTTTAGAAAAATTGCCCCAAAGCCCACTGGCAATAGCATATAAGGCGCGGTTAGACCGAACGTCAGCGCGCACGCCACTGCACGTCGATCCAGTCTCAAACGATTCATCACGGTTAACAGCGGCGGGATCAGCACCGGTATAAAGGCGATATGTACCGGGATAGCGTTTTGTGAAGAGATTGCCACCAGCAAAACGGCCGTTAGCAGCAGCATTTTGACCCGCGCTTGGTGTGCCGCGGTTGTTTCCTTGCCTAGCAGTGTTATCAAGCGGTTCGCCAGCATATCCGGCAAGCCAGAGCGCGAAATAGCCACCGCAAAAGCGCCTAACGTAGCGTAAGCCAGTGCCACCTGGGCGCCACCTCCCACACCTTCATTAAAAGCATCCAGCGTTTGCTCAAGCGACAAACCGCCCACCAAGCCACCAACCAAGGCGCCCACCACAAGCGCGAACACTACCGAGACACGGGCCAGCGACAGCGCCACCATCACCAGCACCGCAAGAATTACTGCATTCATGGAAATCCCTAGAGCTATTAAGAGGTCATTAACGGCGAAGGGAGCGGATTTTAGCAGATTAAAATGGCAAACCTAAGACTAAGGTTTACCCTTCACATATTGCTACTTTAGTCGATATGCTCTTGCTGCGGCGCACCATGCTGCCTACCATCCCCTCTTTTGCATGTATATCCGGCATCACTACTTTACTCTTTGCTTAGGAGCTCGCATGAGCATACTTGCCATTGTTATTTCTCTGCTGCTATTGATGTTCCTCGCCTACCGAGGAATTTCGGTACTGCTGCTGGCACCACTGATGGCGAGTTTGGCGGTGCTGCTTTCAGGGGACGCCGCGTTTTTATTGCCGATCTACACCGACACTTTTATGAGTGCGCTGGGCAACTACGTTATCCAGTTCTTCCCGCTATTTTTATTAGGCGCGCTGTTTGGGCAATTAATGGCCGACTCGGGTGCCGCGCAGTCGATTGCCAACGGCATCGTCAAAAAACTCGGCACTCACCACGTCGTACTCACCGTGGTCATGGCCTGCGCAATATTGACCTATGGGGGTGTATCGCTATTCGTGGTTGCGTTTGCTATTTACCCGATCAGTCGTGAGCTGTTTCGCAGCGCCAATGTGCCTAAGCGTCTAATCCCAGCCTCCATTGCGCTAGGTGCCTTCACCTTCACCATGACCGCGTTGCCAGGCACGCCGGCAATACAAAACGCGATTCCCATCCCCTATTTCGAAACCAATAGTTTTGCAGCGCCTGGACTCGGCATTATTGCCGGGCTGATCATGCTTGGCTTGGGTACTTTTTACCTGCAATCACGGGTCAAAAAAGCAGCGCAAAACGGCGAAGGCTATGGCCAGCATACAGAACGTGAAGTGGATCCTAACGAAGAAAATACCCCCATCACGGTCATGGCACTGCCGCTGGCCCTGATACCCATAGTGATGGTTATTGGCCTGAACGCACTGTTTACCTACGGGGTATTTCCAGCCATCGATTTAAGCTTTATTAGCGACGAGTTTGAAAATGTCTCCCCCTCCGGTCAAAGCGGTCTATGGGCCATTTTAATCGCCCTTCTCAGTGCCTCGACATGGTTAATCATCACCCGCTGGAAGCATTGGCTGGATCTTAAAGCGAGTATCAACAAGGGCTGCTTTGGTTCACTTTTGCCCATTTTCAACACTGCCTCAGAGGTGGGTTATGGTGCTGTCATTGCCAGCATGGCGGGCTTTGCAATTATTCGCGATTCGGTGCTGACAGCATTTCCCGGCAATCCTTTAATTTCAGAAGCCATGGCAATGAGTGTATTAGCCGGGATCACCGGCTCCTCTTCCGGTGGGCTCTCGATTGCGCTAGAAACCCTGGGCAGTGAATATCTCGCTATGGCCCAAGAAGCGGGGATTAATCCAGAGTTGATGCACCGCGTAGCCACATTGGCAGCGGGTGGTATGGATACCCTTCCCCACTCAGGCGCCGTTATTACCCTATTAGCCATTTGCGGCCTTACCCACCGCCAGTCATACGCCAATGTGGCGATGGTGACTATCGTGCTACCGATCACGGCGCTGATTAGTGTTATTGCACTCGGCACTCTATTTGGCAGCTTCTAAAAGCGCACAACGCAT
The DNA here is from genome assembly GCF_050269715.1 of Halomonas sp. NPDC076908. Classification (NCBI taxonomy): domain Bacteria; kingdom Pseudomonadati; phylum Pseudomonadota; class Gammaproteobacteria; order Oceanospirillales; family Halomonadaceae; genus Halomonas; species Halomonas sp. NPDC076908. The sequence goes on from NZ_JBNNIW010000003.1 coordinate 189,365, forward strand.
GAGATAGTAAGCTAACTGTAAGCCTGCAAATAAAGAGAACACCATGGCTCTCGCTCGCAACCACGCGCTGCTGTTAATTATCTTAGGAAGTTTAGTTATCTCCACTGCCATGGGCTTACGCCATGGCTTTGGCCTATTTATGGAGCCACTCAGCAGCGACCTGGGCTGGGGGCGTGGTGTATTTGCCTTTGCCATTGCCCTGCAAAACCTAGTGTGGGGCCTATCGCAACCCTTTACTGGTGCACTGGCTGACCGATTCGGTGCGGCTAAAATTATCGTGATTGGCGGCCTACTCTATGCCCTGGGCTTGATGTTTATGAGCCTCTCCACCTCAGCGCTGGGCATGACGGTAAGCGCTGGGCTGTTGATTGGCCTTGGCCTTTCGGGCACCACGTTCTCAGTGATTTTAGGCGCTGTTGGCCGCGCAGTAGCGCCGGAAAAACGCAGTATGGCTATGGGGATCGTCAGTGCCGCAGGCTCGTTTGGGCAATTTGCCATGCTTCCCGGCACGCTTGGCTTGATCGAGTGGCTGGGCTGGGCGGCGGCGCTAATGGCGATGGCAGCGATTGCCACCCTTATCATTCCATTAGGCGCCATGCTGCGTGATAAACCTTCAGCCAAAACGTCAGCCGATTTAAGCCTTAAAGATGCACTTAACGAAGCCGCAGGCCAAAAAGGCTTCTGGCTACTCTGTTTAGGCTTTTTTGTCTGTGGCTTTCAGGTAGTGTTTATTGCCGTACACCTACCCGGCTACTTATTCGATAATGGCCTTGCTGTTCAGGTAGGAACAACGGTGTTGGCATTAGTCGGTCTATTTAATATCGTGGGTACCTATACCGCAGGCTGGATGGGCGGCATTTGGTCCAAGCCTAAGCTGCTATCATGGCTCTACTTGATTCGTGGTGTGGTGATCACTGCGTTTGTGTTTTTGCCACTAAGCCCTATAAGTGCGTATGTATTTGGTATCGCGATGGGACTGTTATGGCTCTCCACCGTACCACTTACAAACGGCATCGTGGCGTCAGTCTTTGGTGTTCGCCATCTCTCGATGCTGGGCGGCATTGTATTTCTGTTTCACCAGCTAGGTTCCTTTATGGGTGTTTGGTTGGGCGGCTATTTTTATGATCTTACCGGCAACTACAACACCGTATGGAAAATTGCCATTTTGCTCTCTCTCGTGGCCGCTGCACTACACTGGTATATCAGTGAGAAACCCCTTGAACGCAGCACATTAACCAAGGTGATGCCATGAACGCCACCAAAGCACTTAGCGCTGTGATAGTCACCGCTGCCTTGCTTGGCGGTTTGGTTTTCGCCTGGTGGGGCTGGCAAAACCTCGACCCTTCGCTGCTGCTATTCGGCAGTCGACTTTGTTAAAAGCGACTAACAATAATCAAGTTGATCTTTATGCGCAGGATCAAGCTTTGAGTCATTATTTTCCATTACACTCTGTTCTTAATTAGATAACGCCCGAGCGTTACTTGTGATTCCTCCCTGACACACGGAAGATTGAATGGATCTTGTGGCATCGCTTGCCCGCCAATTTAAAGATAGCCTGCGCGATCTTGCGCCGGTGGTATTGGTGATGGCATTTTTCCAGTTAGTGGTTATCCGTCAGCCCCTACCCGACACCCTTGCCTTGACCGACCTGGCCCTAGGTCTGCTATTTGTCGTCATCGGCCTGACGCTCTTTATTAAAGGGCTTGAGCTAGGCCTGTTTCCTTTGGGCGAGAACTTGGCCCGTGCGTTTGTAAAAAAAGGCTCGGCAACATGGCTACTAATATTTGCGTTTGCACTTGGGCTTGGCTCTACTGTCGCCGAACCGGCATTGATCGCCATCGCCGCCCGCGCGGCAGAGGTTGTTGCACAGGGTGGCCTGATTAATGACAGCATAGGGGCGCAAAACAGCTTTGCCTTTGCCCTGCGCATGGTGGTGGCGGTCTCTGTAGGTGTCGCGATAGTGATAGGTGTGGTGCGTATTTTTAAAGGCTGGCCGCTGCATTTAATGATTATTGCTGGCTATGTGCTGGTGCTGTTGCTTACGCTCCTCGCCCCCGCTGAGATGATCGGCATCGCCTATGACTCAGGAGGCGTCACAACCTCGACCATCACCGTGCCACTGGTGACAGCACTGGGCGTAGGACTGGCGTCGTCGATAAAAGGCCGCAGCCCAATGCTCGATGGTTTTGGGCTGATTGCATTGGCATCAGTGATGCCGATTATTTTTGTACTGCTATTTGGCATTATTGGTATCCACCTGATACCAGGAGTCGCGCCATGACCCTAATCGTCACTTTCTGGGGAACGCTGCTAGATATTCTGCCTATCGCTGCCATTGTTTTCGGTTTTCAATACCTAGTCATTCGTAAGCCTGTAAAGCGACTGCCGCAAGTGTTGTCCGGTTTTTTTATGGTTTGGGTGGGGCTATCGTTTTTTTTAGTCGGCTTGGAACAAGCACTGTTTCCAATGGGTGAGCTAATGGCCAGCCAGCTCACTAATCATGAGTTCTTGCCTAGCTTAGCCGAGGGCGCCCAGCGCCATTGGAGCGACTACTACTGGGTCTATATCTTCGCTTTTGCTATTGGCGCCAGCACCACGATTGCCGAACCCTCACTGATCGCCGTTTCCATCAAAGCGGGCGAGATTTCCGGCGGCACGATTGACCCGCTGATGCTACGCATTGCGGTAGCGCTCGGCATGGCCTTTGGGATTACGCTGGGCACCTGGCGCATTGTAATGGGCTGGCCGTTGCAGTGGTTCGTGTTAGCTGCCTACGTGTTAGTGATTGTGCAAACCTTACGTTCCCCACGCGCCATCATTCCGCTGGCATTTGACTCGGGCGGGGTCACAACCTCAACGATTACCGTACCTATCATTGCCGCTTTAGGACTAGGGTTGGCATCCGAAATTCCTGGTCGTAGCCCCGTCATGGATGGTTTTGGCATGATCGCTCTTGCCTGCTTATTTCCTATCATTACCGTGATGGGGTACGCCCAAATCGCTCAATGGCGAACCACGCGACTGAGATAACCCCTGTTCTAAGCTAGCCGCCGTCTAAGCTCAGCTAATGACGTAATGCCCCTACGAAAGCAAGTTGTTAGGAAAAGGAGATCACAATGCGCTTTAAACTGATTGTTGCCATGGTAGAAGACGATTTGACCGATGCCATTCTTGAAGCCGCACGCAAAGCTGGCTGCACTGGCGCTACCGTCATTAATAATGCTCGCGGTGAAGGGCTGAATAAAACCCACGGCATTTTTGGTATGGAGATAACTGCGCAGCGGGACATGCTACTGTTCCTGGCAGAGGAGCACCGTAGCCGTCATATCCTTGAGGCAATTGCTCGGGTAGGTGAGTTTGACGAAACCCCAGGTACTGGCATCGCCTTTCAGCTGGACGTTGAGGATGCTGTGGGAGTTAAAAGCCAGATTCAGTCACTCTCCGGTCAGGCTGATCAGCCACAGCCGTAGGTAGCCTATTATCGGGTGCTTTTTAGCATTAGCCCTTTTAGCATTAGCCCATGCGCCAGCGACGCCACTGGCGCAATAACAGCCCATGCTTAGGCGAAAACAGTAGTGCTATAAAGAACCAGCAGGTGGCAACCAGTACAATGGTGCCGCCAGAAGCCACATCCAGCACCACCGAAAGCCACAGACCTATCACCGCTGAACTCACCCCAACACTGACTGAAATCAGCATCATGGTTTTAAAACGGTCAGTGAGCAGGTGTGCAGTAGCCCCTGGGGTAATCAGCATCGCCACCACTAAAATAATACCGACGGTCTCTAAACTCGCCACGATGGTCAGCGTTAACAGCAAGATTAATCCGTAGTGAATCACGCTGGTATTAAAGCCCAGCGCCTGAGCCTGCTGAGGGTCAAAAGCGTAAAGCAGCAGTGGCCGGTAGGCTAGCCACACCACGAGCAGTGCAATCACACTGGCCACCAACGTCAACAGCAGCGCTGACTGCTGAACACCCAGCACGTTGCCAAACAGAATATGCATTAGATGGGTGCTTGATGCGATTTTGCTGATAATCACAATACCCAGCGCAAAAGCACCGGTGAACATCAACCCCATGGCCGCATCCGATTTAATGCGTGTATGGCGTTCAATAGCGCCAATGCCCACGGAGGTTAGTGCACCGGTAATAAAGGCGCCGATAAAAAATGGCCAACCCAGCAGGTAAGCAATGGCCACCCCCGGTAACACCGCATGCGAGATCGCATCCCCCAGCAGTGACCAGCGTTTAAGCACGACATAACAGGATAAAATGCCGCAAATAGCGCCCACTAGTACCGACGTCAATAAAGCTCGCTGCATAAACGCGTATTGGAAGGCATCTGAAACGCTACCAGGCAATATATTGACAATAACCATGAGAGCGGCGATCAGCCAACTCACCACGGCATCGCCGAATAGGCCAAGTGCCACCATTAGTTCTGCCACTTCATTTACCCCTGAGCTGCCATATAGGAAGTTACTTCAGCGACCTTCATATCATTTGCCGACTGTTCAATAGAACTCACTGCCAGCTCGGCTAATTTGGCATCACTCAGCATGTCATTAGGCGTGCCCACACCACGAATAAACCGGTTGATTAACACCACGTGATCAACATGGCGACGAGCGCCAGGCATATCATGGGTCACCATAATCACCGTACGCCCCGCCTCGCGCTCACGGGCCAGCACATTTAAAATCAATTGCTCGCTGGGCGGGTCTACCCCCGCCAATGGCTCATCCAGGAGTAAAATACTGGCCTGCTGGGCGAGCGCCCGAGCAAGTAACACACGCTTTTTCTGACCGCCGGAGAGCGCACCAATGGGGCGTTCAGCCAGCCCCAGCATATCTACCGCCTGTAGCGCTTCACGTACGGCCTCTGTATGGCGAGGAGCATACCAGCGCGAAGGGAGTAGTCGCCTCCACAAGGCATCATGGCGCATATGCCCGTAGCGGCCACCCATAACGGTCTCCCACACCGAGACAGGAAAGTCCCACTCAATCGCTTCCCGCTGCGCCATATAGGCGATGTGCCCTGCTTTACGGTGAGCCGAGATCGGCTGATCGAATGCCTGCACACTACCGCGCAACGGTTTCATGCTGCCGGTAAGCACATGAAAAAGTGTCGACTTACCTGCCCCGTTGGGGCCTACAATGGCCGTCCATTTACCTGCCGGAAATTGCAGGTTAATGTCCTCCAGCACGGGCTGGCGCTGATAGGCCGCGTAAAGCCCTTTTATATCAATCGCCACAGACGCTTGACCCACCGTAGTTGCCATAATCGTTTACTCGGTTGCCAATGCTTGGCGCAATAGCTCAACGTTGTGGCGCATCATGGTGAAATAATCACCCGCTTCACCGTTGGGCTCACTTAAAGAGTCAACATATAAAGGCCCGGCCACCTGGACGCCAGTATCTCGCGCCAAGCTCGTTACATGGCGATCAGAAATAGTGCTTTCCCAAAACAGAGCTGCGGGTTGGCGCTCATTAATCATATCCACCACGCGCATTAACTGGCGGGGTGAGCCTTCGGTTTCGGCGTTGGTACCCCAGATGCCGTTATGTTCAAAATTATAAGCGTCTGAGAAATATAGAAATGCGGCTTCACTGCTGAGTAAAATGCGGCGCTCTTCAGGTATTAATTCTAAGCGCTCTTGGAGCTCAACATGCAGCGTGTGCAACTCATCTTTTAGCGCTTCAGCTCTTAATTGCAGCTCTTCAGCCCGTTGGGGAAGTAAATGTTCAAGCTCATTCGCAACCACCTGCACATAGGCGGAAACCGCACGGGGATCCATCCAAAGATGAGGATCGACGTCGCCTTCCATATCACCAGTAATAATCGTTTGGGTTGGGTAGTCAGAGGCTTCCGCCACCGCAATCACGGGCGTTCGATCGACAACCGTTGATTCAACCTGATGCATCCACTGCTCTAGCTGATAGCCGTTGTAAAACACCACATCAGCATTTTCCAGGCTGGCAAAATTGCCCGGCGTTAACTCCCACTCGTGCACTTCAGCGCCAATCGGTGTCAATACGGTAACGTTGGCGTCTTCGCCTGCTACTCTGGCAACAATATCGCCCAGTACCGAGAATGTAACGGCAACATTTAAAGGAGAAGGCGCTGAATCCTCTGCTTGAGCTGTCGTCATTACAGCGCTTAGCCATAGCGGTAGACTCAAAGCCATACAAAAATTGCGCTTGTTCATTTTTACTTCCTTTATTACGTTCCCAATAAGTAGACTGTAGCTCAACAAGAAAGCACTGTGCAAACAGTTTAGCCTTGGCTAACAATGTTGCGTAAAAATAAGCTACTATCCACTCAGCGATCCAATGATTATTACCACTACCTTCGATATAATTTGCCAATGACTGATTCTAATTCGCAAGCTTCATTGCCCGCCCAAAGCATCCCTGGTGATGCCCTGCCGCCCGTGGAGCAGCATGCCGTTCAGTATGCAACGGTACGTAACGCCCACGAAACCGAGCTAATTGAAGATTACGTCGAGCTGATTGGCGATCTGTTGAAGCACCGCGGTGAAGCACGCGCTGCGGATATCGCCAATCGCATGGCTGTAAGCCAAGCGACGGTATCAAAAATGATTCGACGCTTAAATGAGTTGGAGTTGGTGACCAGCAAGCCCTACCGCTCACTGTTTTTAACTGAAGCGGGCCAAAAAATGGCGGAAACCTCCCGTGCCCGTCACGATATTGTGCTGCATTTTTTGCGTGCGCTTGGCGTTAAAGACTCCACGGCGCGCATTGACGCGGAAGGTATGGAGCACCACGTAAGCGATGAAACGCTTGCTATTATGCAGCGCTTTACCGAACAGCAGCAGAACAGCTAATTACTCATCATCGCCGAGAAAAACGGAGATGATTCACCTGGGTAATAGCACCGTTCCAAATCATCTCCAAGTGAGTGGTTTGGATAATGTCGGCCACATTAATGGGCGTTATCAATGCCCAACAGTTAGCATTAGCCTTGCGAACAGAGTGGTAACGAAGCCCATCCAACGATTGCCGAACGTCCTCACCGAATAGCTGTGAGACTGAGTAATCATCCGGTGCATAAATAGCATGGTCGATGGGTAGCGCCAGCGCATCGCCCAGCCCCCCTTCATCAAATATTGCCTTTAAGCCACGAAAGACAAATCGCTCGTAGTGCAATTCTGGAACATTTTGCCAATACACTTGCTGATGATGCTTCACCTCCGCAATGGCGGTTTCAAGCATATCGGCTAAATAGAGCACCCCAAAGCTGCCATCACTAAAGCGCGACCCCTGTGGATTTACATGGGTAAACGGCGCCACCGCATAGGAGCAGCCACGAATGCCAAAGGGGATGCGTTCCGGCGGGAGCAGCGCCAAATTACCGACTTCATTTTGTAACCGCGGATTGGTTAATGCCTGCAGTGCATGCAGCGCGGCAAACTCTTCAGCGCTTGCCACATCATCGAACAGATCAATCGGTGGAAACTTGCTATTGACCAAGCGATAGCCAGACACTTCCCGAGCTGGCAACTTCTTCACATCAGCAGCCTTTACCACTGACCACCTCGCAGGCTATCGACACGCTTGAACGTTTCGTAGAGCGCGGCAAAATCCCCTGATCCCATAATTTCCAGTGGGGTGCGGCCATTAAAGTAAGGGTTATGGTTAATCATATTAACGAACCCATACAGGTTCTCTGGATTATCAAAGATAACTCGTAGCGACGCGTGGATATTAAGCAAGTAGCTGATCCGGGTAAGCTGATCGCTATCCAGTTTAATCTCGGCAATATCGCCCCGCCGGGCACGCGCGTAGGTGCTATGGGAAACCCGCAAGATCGCCTCGCCCTGCTCGCCAGACGCGCGCCATTTATCCAAAATCCGCACCGCCGCTTTTAAACCCGCTGCAGCTGCTGCTCGGTTCTGAGCAATGTTTTGTGCCGTTTGCATGGCGACTCCTCTGCTGCTCACTACCAATGCTTTTAGTCTTCAAAAGTTTTCTAATCTTCAAACGCTTTCCAGTCTTCAAACGCTTACTATCTGCAAACACAATAATAGCATAATAGTATCTGCAAATAATTTTAGCATCATCTTTTATTGTTGCTCAATGCATCATCAGCCTTCATTATTTATGAAACTGAGATTTCAGGATGAACAATGTCGCCCATCGCTAAGGAACGCTCGTTTCTAACTCGCGTGCGCAGCGCCCTGCCCACACTCCACCCTGCGGAACGGCGGCTGGGCGAATTTGTGTGTGATTTTCCTGGTGAATTAGCCAGTTACGATGCCCAAGAGCTTGCTCAATTTGCCAACGTTTCTAAGGCCACTGTGTCACGTTTTGTGCGGCGGTTAGGTTACGAAAGCTATGAGGCAGCCCGCAAACATGCCCGCGAAGAGCAAACCACCGGGTCCAGGCTTTTTCTACCTTCCTCCGACGCACGCACTGAAGAGCACTCCCTTGCCAGCAATCTAGAGCAGGGCAAAGCCAATCTAGACCGAACCTTTGCCACCATTACCCAGGCGGAAGTAGATGATGTTGCCCGCACAGTTTTAAGCGCCCGTAAAACATGGGTGATTGGTTTTCGCGCCAGCCACCCGTTTGCCGATTACTTGCGCTGGCAGTTAACCCAGGTCGTTGAACAGGTCACCAGCCTGCCCGGTGGCGGCGAAACGCTCGGGGAGCAGTTGGTTAATTTCACACAGGATGATTGTGTGATTATCTTTGGCCTGCGCCGCCGGGTGGCACTGACCGAACAGTTGCTTGCCCACGCCAAAGAGTGCGGCACCAAGCTGCTTTATATTACCGATGAAGGTTTGAACGCAGAGCCAAGCGCCACTTGGCACTTTCGCTGTCATACACTAGCCACCGGGCCATTATTTAACCATACCGCGGTGATGGCACTCTGCCACCTGCTTGCAATGCGCACGATTGAATTGGCAGGCGATGCCTCCCGTTCACGTTTACGCCGCATCGAAACGCTGAATGATCGTTTTGAAGAGCTTTGATAAAGGGCTTTGACAATGATTACCGGCGACCACAAGCACCTAGATAGCGCATAACACGCCCCTTTTGCACTCTTAGTGTGCACTTTGGTTACACCTTCAGAAGCCCGCGTATTGCTCCTAATCATCACAATTAATTGATTTTAATGTGAAACTACAGTTTCTTATTGATTGTGGCATGAAATATGGATCCACATACCAAACATTGCACTGTCCTTCAGCTATCTAGATGACTGCGTCTAAATAACTGCATGCGAATCCATCCATGCCACACCACCAAGTAAAAATCTGAGCGTGGTAAAACTACACAGGGAAACCGACATGTTAAAGCGTACCGTTCTACTCACCGCCATCTCCACCGCGCTAATGGTATCCACCGCCCAGGCGGAAACCATCTCACTAAAAGTCCTTGGTCAACCCGCAGGCTCCGGGCTTATCGCGCAAAACAAAGAGCAGCCCTTCTTTGAAGCGCTTGCCGAACATAGCGGCCTTGATGTGTCGGTTCAGTACATTCCCGTTGATGTGGCTGGCATTCCTGACACCGATGGGCTTCGCGTACTAAATTCCGGGCTGTTCGACATTGTTTCGCTACGCGGCCCCCAAGTAAGTCGCGATGAGCCCTCCATCCTGGGTCTGGATTTGATTGGTCTGAATACCAGCTTTGAAGCCGGGCGTAATAACGTCAATGCGTTTTATGACTATGTAGACTCACGCCTACAAGAGCGCTTCAACGCCAAACTGCTGGGCGTATGGCCTGCAGGCCCCCAGGTAATTTTCTGCAGTGATGAGATTACGGGCTTAGATGACCTTCAAGGCCTGCGCGTTCGGGTAGGCGACCAAAGTGCGGCTAACTTCGTTGGCGAGCTGGGCGCTACCGGCATTTCCATGCCCTTTGGCGATGTACAGCAAGCGCTATCCCGCGGGGTAGTCGACTGCGCCATTACTGGCCCCGCTTCCGCCAACTCCGGCGGCTGGCCTGAAGCGACCAGTACGGTGCTCCCCATTGCGCTGCAGTTAGCGATCAATGGCTATGCCATCAACATGAACACATGGAACCGCTTAACGGACGAGCAGCAAACTCAGTTGGAAGAAGCGATCGCCACCCTTAGCGACGATATTTGGCAATACTCCGAAGAGCTATACGAAGATGCCATGCGCTGCAACGCTGGCGAAACGCCCTGCGAGTTTGGTACCTCTTACTCCCTTAGCGAAGTACCTGTTTCAGAAGCAGACCTAGCCACCGTAACCGCTGCTGTTGAAGAAGTATCGCTGCCCATTTGGGCCAGCCAGTGCAACGCTGTTGCTGCTGATTGCGAAGCCGCCTGGCGTGACACCGTTGGCGCTCAGTTAGGCCTATAAGACTCTAGGAGAGGAAGATGACGACCTACTCCCGCATTCTTGGGATCATTTTCGGCAGCGTCATGCTACTGCTTGCGGTCTTGATCACCCTCGAAACGCTGATCCGCAAGTTCTTCTCGCTGTCACTGGGCGGGGTGGATGAACTAGGTGGCTACGCGATTGCCATCGCCGCGCCGCTGGCCTTTTGCGTCGCCATGGTGGATCAGTCGCATATACGCATCAACTTGCTGCATATGCGCCTACCCACTGCGACTCAGGCGGTACTTAATGCACTGGCAGCCCTTTCATTGGGGCTGTTAGCAGCATTCTTGCTCTACTTCACGGTGCAGACTGTACTGGATACACAAATGTATCGCTCCATCGCTCAAACGCCCTGGGCAACGCCGCTGATTTACCCACAAACCATCTGGTTAATCGCCATGTCGGCATTTAGCGTGGCAGCAGCGCTGCTGTCAGTCAAAGCGCTACTACTGCTGGTTAAACGCGATTGGAAAACCCTCAATCGGCACTTTGGGCCTAGTTCGGCAACCGATGAACTAGAGGCAGAACTGGCCGACCTTGAGCAGCGCGAAGGAGGCAAGCTATGAGCATTCCGCTGATTATTGCAGCATTTTTAGTCATGCTGGCACTGATGCTTTTAAGCTTACCCGTCGCCGTGGCGATTCTGTTTGTAGGCGTGTTAGGCGGCTATTTGATGTATGGCGCGCCCCTGGTAGACATGATGGGTGGCGTGGTGTGGAGCAGTTTAAATAGCCCCTCTATGCTCGCGATACCGCTGTTTATGCTGCTGGGAGAGTTACTACTGCGGGGTGGTATTGCGGACCGCATGTATGCCGCCTTAGCGGTGTGGTTTAACAAGCTTCCCGGCGGCTTACTGCATACCAACATTGCCACCTGTATGCTGGTCTATGGCCAGTTAGCCAACACCTCGGTTAGCCAGCTGTTTGCAGCGGGTTTAATTCCAGGGATTACCCTTGCGCTGCTGTTCTCGGTGTACTTGTTTATCGCTCACGGTAAGGCAGGCAATGCATCGTTGGTAGAGGTCGATGTTTCGTTACAAGAGAAACTCTCACTCTCCAAGCACCTGATTCCTCCCGTGGTCATTTTTGGCGTAGTGATGGGGAGTATTTACGGCGGCTTGGCCACCCCGACTGAATCAGCTGCCATTGGTGTAGTGATTGCCTTAGCGTTTATTGTCGGTGGTGGAAAGATGAGCCTTGATCTACTCATTCACTGCTCGCTTCAGGCGGCCAAAACTTCGGGCATGGTGATTATCGTACTGATGTGCGCCTTGCTGCTTAATGTGACCATTTCAATGCTAGGGGTTACCCAAGCACTTACCCAGTGGGTGGCGTCGTTTGGCCTCACCGCTGTCGGCCTACTCCTCGTGCTCTTGGTGTTTTACGTCATCCTCGGCACTTTTATGGATGCGATGTCGATGCTGGTACTCACCGTACCTATCACCGTGCCCATGGTAATGGCGGTGGGCATTGACCCTATCTGGTTTGGTATTTTCATCGTCTTGATGTGTGAAATAGCACTGATTACCCCGCCGGTAGGCATGAACCTGTTTGTGGTTCAGGGCGTGCGTAAAGATGGCGGCAGCTTTAATGACGTGATTTGGGGTTCAATGCCCTTCGTTGGCATTATGGCGCTGTTTACTCTGGCGATTATGGTTTGGCCCGGTATCGTTATGTGGCTACCCGACTTACTGGCGGGGCGCTAATGAGCCATCATCAAACGCAAGTGGCAGAGACAGAGAAAGAGACACTGCGGATTTTAATTATCAATCCCAATACCAATAGCACTGTCACCCAGAGCATTCGCGAACTTGTGCTCCGTATCACCCCACCAGGCGTAATAACAGAGGTCACCAGCCCTGCTCACGGGCCCTACGCTATCGAAAACGAACAGGACAAAGCCGCCGCGACTCAGCACGTGCTAGCGCTGGTTGAAAAACGCAAAGCGGAAGGGTTTTCGGGCTATATCATGGCGTGTTTTGACGATATTGCCATTGCGGAAATCCGCCAGCTTACCCAGGCACCGGTGATCAGCTTAGCGGAGGCAGGCATTCGCTACGCGGCGGCAAGTGGCGGCCTGTTTACGGTGATCACCACCTTTGTTGAAGCGGTGCCCACTATTGAAGCGCTTAGCGCCACTTACGGGTTGAGCGAACGCTGCCGCGTTGTTGCAACCGGCCTGGGGGTAGCCGATACCGCTGCACAAACCGAGCATGCTGAAGCGCGGCTTCACGACGCCATTCAAACGGCTATTCGGTTAGACGCCCAAGCCATTGTGTTGGGTTCGGGAGCGTTTGCAGGCCGTGCTAAAGCACTTCAAACACGCTACCGCATCACTGTAATAGACGGCTTCGAAGAAGCGCTAGGCTATGTTCTTAAACCAACTCAGGTTATTAATCAAACACAGCTGCTTAACCAGTCCTAGGTTGTAAAAAACACCCCGGTGAATAATCAATAATCCACATTGCCCGCCACCCGCGCGGGCATTCCCAATCGGCCTATACCCGGCAGTTTCAAGGCGGGCCGCATTACATCAATACCAAAGCTCAAACCTAATAAGTTAAGCTCAATGCCCTCCTCTTTTGCCAGCATAAGACCCAACACGCCACCCAGTGAGAGCTGGTAACCCGTACCACTGGGTGTTGGCGCAACAACGCTGCCAAATAAAAAGTCTTTGCCGACCGCCGTAGCCGGTAGCGCCACATCAAAACCTTCCACCTCACGGGCAACCCAGGCAATAAAGGTATTACTATTTGGCCCTGGCCATACGCGATAACGCTCCGCACTTGGGTAGCGTTCAGCCGCCGCAAGAATCTCTGGTATCAGCGCTGTCGCGGCATCACCGCGATAATCCGCAAGCAGCATAGGGGCATTGCCAAACCATGCACGGTCAGGCGTATCGACAACATTGACGATCGTAGGACGACGCCAGCTCATCACCTGAAGAATGCGGTAATCCGGCTCCCCTTCTGCTTTAAACGCAATCCAAGGATGCACACCAAAGGCACCGCGCCAGTTGTAAGCATTAGCAGCATATACCTGCACCACGGCCTCGTTTGAACTCTCGGGCAAGGGAGCTAAACCAGCAGATGTGCGATCAAGGCTAGACCAGTGAACGTCCGTCGCAATGGTGCCACTTGCCAGCATCCAGGCAGGGCCCGCTAATAGCAGCGCCAAAAGTGCCACAAGGCATAAAAGCCAGCGTAATAATGATCTAATCATAGTGGGTTAGTTATCCATTACCTGCAAAGTAACTCGACCTTGCGTACACGTAGTAGTAAGCCCTCGGCCATGCGAGGGGTAACAAAAGCCAAGCGAGTAACCAATAATACTACGCGTGGTAGGCCTCTAGCCTAATCACCGCTTGCTCCAACGCCGTTCGATAACTCCCTCCAAACAGGAGCAAATGGTTAAGTAGCGGGTAAAGCTGGAACAGCGCCTCTCGCCTTGGCCAATCAGCGGGCGCGTTATCATTCCAGTATGCTTCAAAAAACGCCTCACCGGGTGATCCGAACAGGGTTAACATCGCCAAATCGACCTCTGGAAAATGACGATAGACAGCGGGATCGATAACCGCCGCCCCCTGGGCAGTGCATAGCACATTACCCGACCATAGATCGCCATGCACCAAGCTAGCGGGCACATCTGGTAGCCAGCATTCTAGCCCGTGGACGATGGTTTCAAGGCGTTGACGCAGTGCGTTATCCAGCAGCCCCTTGGCCGAGCAAACGTCGATTAACGGCAGCAAACGCCGCTCGCCCTGAAAAACACGGCCATCTCGCAACGGCGCATTCGATTGAGGGGTTCTCCCGCAGGCATTGTCGCGGGGCCAGCCGTGCTCTTCACCAGTGACCCCATGCAGCCTGCGAAGACCCTCCCCCAAGGATTCAGCGCAACCATGCCGATAAGAAACTGTTTCCAACGCCTCCATCACTAACCACTCACCCTCTTGGGCGAGTACCGCAGGCACTATCAAACCACTGTTAGCACTCGCGAGGGCTCGTAGCCCATCCGCCTCACCCGTTAGCCGAGCTGGGGCATCCCTCTTCACCACCACATCACCCGCATCCGTGCTCAGCCGATAAGTAACGGCGCTATCGCCACCGCTTAGTGGTGAAAGCGCACCTTGGGGTATGAGCCCGGCGTCGTTAAGTAGTGTTTTGAGTGTACTGTTCATAGCGAGACCTCCATTAACCAAGGTTAACTGGAAATCTCGTTGAGTTCATGGTGTCCAATTATTCGCCGATAGCTTAGGCGAGGACTAGTTAGGATTCGCAATTAGAAAGGCAAACGGGCAGTGATATTTCTGCTATCGGCCAATTGCTGCCCTTTAGGCATCTCTGATATAACGCCTTGGGTAAGCTGCCGGTGCGGAGCGCAGTGTAGTACTGGTAAGCTTCACCCACTGGTTAGTTGCTTGCCTCGGCAAGAAACTGATCTTTCTCTTTGCACTCTTTTTCAAACTTGAAAGCTTCCTTTCTATCACCCAAGTATCGAGAAATTCCATTTAATCTCATAAACCCACCAATCGGCTTTTCATGGTGGCCAATGATCAATCCACCATAGCAGTTATGTGCATGGCATCCGCTCAAAACAGTGGCATTGTTGGTGACAAGGATGTTGGTCGGTCGAACCAGTATCTCAACGCCATTTCGAAGAAAGCGACCTCGGTTGATAACCACTTTGTTTGGGGGCTGAAAATCAAATTCTATAAGAATTTTCCGGTGTGCCTCTCTAACGGTTAAAGTAGTCCCAACCAACTGAATATCCCAAGGCTCGACTGAATAAAAAAGCTGATTGTTTTTTATGTGCAGGACAGGTGTATTGAACTCATCAAAAATCACCACGTTAAGCAAGAAATGACCATCAGCCAAGATAAGACCAATTAGCGGAGTTCCGTCGACGCTAATTGGTGCCATCGCGGTTCCATATCCTTGGTCTGCACACGTAAAACTATTGCCACCGATTTCAATGCACGCCTCGCGACCTGAAAAATAGAGATCATAAGGCTTTGATACACCTTCTCTCAGGTTATATGGATTACTGTTTGCCTCTCGTACAACCTCCTTTGGAAGTAATCCGCCGGTTTTCTCCCTATGGTGTTGATCA
Organism: Halomonas sp. NPDC076908; assembly: GCF_050269715.1. Lineage (NCBI taxonomy): Bacteria > Pseudomonadati > Pseudomonadota > Gammaproteobacteria > Oceanospirillales > Halomonadaceae > Halomonas > Halomonas sp. NPDC076908. The sequence goes on from NZ_JBNNIW010000003.1 coordinate 204,849, forward strand.
CAGAGCAATGTGATTTCATCTGCGACGTGCCTTTGAACCTTAGCCCACTCTTCCATGTGCTCATATTCATACAACGGCATGCCGCACATCACACACCCAAATCCACATCGCTGCCTTACATCACGTTGGATTGGGAGCGGAATATTCCGGCTATCGCATTTTTGTTCGTTAGACATATAAACCTCGTTTTGGCAACTAACGCCGCATTCACCGGCTCGTCCGGTAAAATGCTTTGTTAACGTAAGCGTTCATTCTAAGACGTCCTGCCGCCCGGCTGACATTCGCCCTACAGTAACCTCACATTTGCCCACACGAGGTTACCCCCATGAGAAAGC